>NZ_PDYV01000012.1:0-94977 GCF_002743235.1 Sporosarcina sp. P25 | reverse complement strand
AGGTCACACCCGTTCCCATACCGAACACGGAAGTTAAGCTCTTCAGCGCCGATGGTAGTTGGGGGTTTCCCCCTGTGAGAGTAGGACGTTGCTAGGCATGCGAAGCCATTCCCTTTGGGGAGTGGCTTTTTTGTATTTTATAATATATTATCGTGAAACGAATTGAAGGAAATTTATATATACACCTTTAACACCACACCTATCAAGTCGGTGAATTTTCCTGCATTTGGAATCTTCGCTTTAATAATCCGCTCAATGCTTCTAGCTAAGCGCTCTATGCCAACAGTAATCCGCTCAATGATTCTAGCCAATCGCTCTATGTCAACAGCAATCCGCTCAATGACCCTAGCCAATCGCTCTATGTCAACGTCAATCCGCTCAATGCTTCTAGCTAAGCGCTCTATGCCAACAGTAATCCGCTCAATGATCCTATCCAAGCGCTCTATGTCAACAGTAATCCGCTCAATAAACCTAGCCAATCGCTCTATGCATCCCGTATTTCACTATATGAACTCAATCAAGCACTCTATCTTTCTCGCTCATCCCACAATTACTCACCATAATCTACTATTTAAAAGACTTTCCTTGAGTTTTTAACTAATGCGCGATACGATTATCCTACTTGTTTAAAGGAGTGATGCAATGGTAATGATATTAATAATTTTCGCAATCAATATTGTCTATGTTACTTTTATGACAATACGAATAATCCTAACACTGAAAGGCTATCGTTATATTGCTGCAACTGTGAGTATGATAGAAACGGTAATATACGTCATCGGG
Organism: Sporosarcina sp. P25; assembly: GCF_002743235.1. Lineage (NCBI taxonomy): Bacteria > Bacillati > Bacillota > Bacilli > Caryophanales > Caryophanaceae > Sporosarcina > Sporosarcina sp. P25. Next base: position 94,194 of record NZ_PDYV01000012.1, on the reverse strand, counting down.
CTTGGATTAGTGCTTGATAATCTAGATCAAATTCAAAACTTGGTTGCTTATGCGCTTGGGTATGGCATAGGGGTTATTATTGGTTCGAAAATTGAAGAACGTTTAGCACTTGGTTATATAACGGTTAATGTGATAACGTCAGATATCGATAAGGAAATGCCTGCTGTATTACGACGACTTGGATATGGAGTTACAGACTCATCAGCTAATGGATTAAGTGGTTATCGTTCTACTATGCAGATTTTGACGCCTCGTAAATATGAAGTGCAACTGTATAAGACAATAACGGAACTAGATCCGAAAGCGTTTATTATATCGTATGAACCTAAGTCGATACACGGTGGCTTCTGGGTGAAGAGTGTGAAAAGAGGCAAGTTATTCAAATGAGTAAACAAAAGATCTGGTTTGATAGAGAAGAAGATGAGACGCTTGATGAATGTTTGGAAAGAATACAGAGTTTGGGATATACCGTTGTTGCTAGAAGAGAGAAACCACTATTTAAACAGGTGGGCGAAGAGTATATTCCCATTAGACAACAAACACAGTTTCAAGCTATCAAAAATAGCTAATAACTGTCAACGTAAATAGAACTGATGTTTAATCATCTATATGTCAACTTAAAGGCGAATGATTATAAAAGACTTATAATGTAATGTTCGTCTTTTAGTTGACGGATTATGTATTAATTGATAATATAATAAGAGTAAATGAGTTCCCCCGTATATGCTGCAGAATAGGCTGTGGCGTTTCTACCAAGACACCGTAAATGTCTACACTATGTGGGAAAGCAATTTTTCTTGGATAATCATGGAGAATGGCTAAGTTACGATAGCTATGTATCCATATTGGTAAGGGTCCTTGAAAGTTCTGCTTTTTGTGCATGTGAAAAGTGGAGTTTTCAAGGACCTTTTTATTATTTTATATCAAATCATGTTGTGCATGAAGGAGCGGATTAGATTTGGAACCGAAAATAGGTGTCATAATGGGCAGTAAGAGCGACTGGGAAACGATGAAGCATGCATGCGACATATTGGATGAACTAGGAGTTCCTTATGAAAAAAAAGTAGTGTCAGCCCACCGTACGCCGGATTTCATGTTTGACTATGCAGAACAAGCAGAGAAAAAAGGATTACACGCTATTATCGCAGGAGCAGGCGGAGCTGCCCATCTACCAGGAATGGTTGCTGCAAAAACGCTAGTTCCTGTTATTGGTGTGCCTGTGCAATCTAAAGCATTGAATGGTATGGACTCACTGTTATCTATTGTTCAAATGCCAGGAGGCGTACCTGTAGCGACTGTGTCAATCGGTAAAGCGGGTGCTACGAACGCAGGCCTTTTAGCGGCTCAAATGCTCTGTGTACAAGATGAAGAATTACGCAATAAACTACAGCAAAGACGCGATGAAATGAAGGAAATCTCGCTGGAAAGCAGTGGTGAACTAAATTGAAAATGATTCACCCAGGACAGACAATCGGTATTATCGGTGGTGGGCAATTGGGACGGATGATGGGTCTTGCGGCAAAAGAAGCTGGTTTTAAGATTGCGGTACTTGATCCAACAAAGAATTCCCCTTGCGGACAGTTAGCTGATATCGAAATAGTGGCATCATATAATGATGAAGAGGCATTGAATGAATTAAGCCAAGTTAGTGATGTCATTACATTTGAATTTGAAAATATCGACTATGAAGGATTGAAACGGCTGACAAAGAAAGCTTATGTACCTCAAGGAGCTGAACTAGTCCGTATCACGCAAAATCGTATCAAAGAAAAAGCTGAAATTCAAGCGGCTGGAGCACCAGTTGCGCCTTACATAACCGCTGAAACGTATGAAGAATTAGTACAGAAAATTGATGATCTTGGATTCCCTTGTATCGTGAAAACTGCTTTTGGGGGCTATGACGGTAAAGGTCAAGTAAAGCTTGAAGCGAAAGAACAAATTGAAAGTGCTAAAGATCTGTTTACACATTCTTCTTGTATAGCTGAGGCTTTCGTTCCATTTGATAAGGAAATTTCCGTTATCATTCAACGAAATCCAGCAGGACAAACATATTGCCTGCCTATTGCTGAAAATATTCATAAGCATCATATCTTGCACGAATCGATTGTACCGGCACGAGTAGAACAAGAGGTTTTGGAGCAAGCAGAAAATGCTGCAAAGAAAATCGCAAGCCATTTAGAGTTAATAGGTACACTAGCAGTTGAAATGTTCGTACTGCCTGACGGTAAAATCATGATTAATGAATTAGCGCCGCGCCCGCATAACTCTGGTCACTATTCAATAGAGGCATGTAACATCTCACAATTCCATCAACATATTCGTGCAGTCTGTGGTTGGCCGTTACGTGAGCCGAAGTTATGGGGGTCATCCATTATGGTGAATGTACTTGGAGAACATGTAGCACCGCTTCAAGAGCGTATCGCGGATTATCCAGATTGGTCCATTCATTTATACGGCAAAGCAGAAGTGAAGGAAAAACGTAAAATGGGTCATGTCACCATCATGACGGAAAATATTGAAGCAACTCTGCAAGAAATTGAGCAGTCCGGTATTTGGTACGATTAAAACTATATAAATTTAAATAGATTAACTCCATCAACAGTTCTTAAATTATTACATGCTCTTAGATTTAATTTACACAATAAAAAAACTATTATTTCCACTTTGGGAGGAACCGACAATGACGAAAGTAACAATTTATGTAACACTACGTGAAAGTGTTGTAGATCCACAAGGTATCGCGACAACTGAAGCACTTCAAAAGATGGGCTATGAAGAAGTGAAAAGTGTACGGGTTGGGAAAATGATCGAATTACAGCTTGATGGATCAGAACAGACAATCGAAGCACGTGTGAATGAAATGTGTAACGATCTATTGATCAATAAAGTCATTGAAGATTATCGTTTCGAAATTGGGGAGGTTGCCAGCAAATGAAGTTCGCCGTTCTAGTATTCCCAGGACTTACTTGTGATCTTGATATGTACCATGCAATTGAGGAAACAGTAAAGCAAGATGTTGAATACGTTTGGCATACAGAAGCCGACCGACTCGATCAATTCGATGCGGTTCTATTACCGACAGGCACTTCATACGGCAACTACTTACGTCCAGGTGCATTAGCGAAAAGTTCACCTGCATGCAAACATTTACAAACATTTGCTGAATCAGGTAAATTGGTTCTTGGTGTAGGTAATGGTTTTCACATCCTAGTAGAAGCAGATATGCTCCCGGGTGGATTCTTACGAAATCAGAGCTTGAAATTCCGTTCAGCCCGAGAAACCGTGCGAGTAGAAAATAATAATACAGCTTTCACAAATGATTATACACAAGGTCAAATGCTTACATTGCCAGTTGCTAATGAGTTTGGTAACTACTATGCGGATGAGCAGACAGTGAAAAAACTAAAAAACAATAATCAAATTGTCTTCACATATGCGGATGGAAATATAGATGGTAGCACAGAAGCTATAGCCGGTATCACAAATGAAAGAGGCAATGTTCTCGGTATGATGCCACTACCTGAACGTGCAGTAGAAGCAATCATTGGTGGGACAGATGGAACAGCTTTATTCCAATCAATCATGAACAATCGGGGTGAACAGCATGTCAATTAATCACGAACCTACAGCGGAGCAAATCAAAGAAAATCGTCTATATCTCCAAATGGGTATGACGGATGCAGAGTATGAGCGTGCAGTAGAAAAACTTGGACGTACTCCAAATTACGTGGAAACAGGTCTATTTTCTGCTATGTGGTCGGAGCACTGTTCGTATAAAAGCTCAAAGTCTGTATTACGCAGATTTCCTACTGAAGGTGCACGTGTACTACAGGGACCGGGTGAAGGTGCTGGAATTGTAGACATCGGTGACAACCAAGCTGCTGTTTTTAAAATGGAATCCCATAACTCCCCTTCTGCCATTGAGCCTTTCATTGGTGCAGCAACAGGTGCTGGCGGAATCATTCGGGATGTATTCTCTATGGGTGCGCGTCCGGTAGCATTAGTAAATTCACTTCGTTTCGGAGATTTAACAGAACCTCGAGATCGATTTTTGTTTGAAGAAGCAGTTGCTGGAATTGCAAGTTATGGTAATGCAATGGGAATCCCAACAGTAGCGGGTGAAGTCCAGTTTGATCAGTGCTATTCGAAACGTCCATTAGTTAATGCGATGGCAGTCGGATTGTTGAATCATGAAGATATTCAAAAAGGTGTTGCGGCTGGTATCGGCAACACAGTGATATACGCAGGCGCTACAACAGGCCGCGACGGAATTCACGGAGCTACCATGTCTTCTTCTGAACTGTCTATTGAAGAAGAGGCAGAACTGCCGGTAATGCAGGCAGGAGATCCATTCATTGAAAAGTTATTGATGGAAGCTTGCTTAGAACTAGTTCAATCCGATGCGTTGATCGGTATTCAAGATATGGGTGCAGCAGGTCTAACTTCTTCAGCAGCAGAAATGGCTTCAAAAGCTGGCTATGGTGTGGAATTGAACTTGGATCTTGTACCACAGCGTGAAGAGAATATGACAGCGTATGAAATGATGTTGTCTGAATCTCAAGAACGTATGTTGATTGTGGTGAAAAAGGGCCGTGAAGAAGAAGTCATTGCACTATTCACGAAGTATGGAATTACTGCAGCGGTAATTGGTCATGTAACAGATGATAAAATGCTTCGTTTGCTTCATAAAGGTGAAATCGCAGCAGAAGTTTCAGCGGATCTACTAGCTGAAGATGCACCGAGCTATCAGAAAGAATCAAAAGAACCTGCATCGTTTGCGGAAAACCAAGCGATTGAAAATAAAGAACCACAAGTAACGAACTTAAAAGAAACAGTACTCGATTTATTGCAACGTCCGACGATTGCTTCTAAAGAGTGGGTATATAATCAGTTCGATACAGGCGCGAGAACGAATACAGTTCTTGCACCAGGAGCATCCGCCGGTGTGATCCGTGTTAGAGGAACAAATAAAGGTATTGCGATGACAGCGGATTGTAACTCGCGATTCATCTACTTGGATCCGGAGGTTGGCGGTAAGATTGCGGTAGCTGAAGCTGCACGTAACCTTGTATGTTCAGGTGCTGAGCCAATCGCACTGACAGACTGTCTGAACTTTGGTAGCCCGGACAAGCCAGAAGTATTCTGGCAGTTGGAAAAGTCGGCTGACGGTATTTCAGAAGCATGTCGTAAACTGAATGCACCGGTTATTGGCGGTAACGTATCTCTTTCCAATGAAGTAAATGGTGTGCCAATCTATCCAACACCAACAATTGGTTTAGTAGGAATCGTCCATGATTTGAGCCAAGTGACAACACCTGGATTCAAACAAGCTGGAGATGCGATCTACTTGATTGGACAAACGGAAACAGAATTCGGTGGCAGTGAATTGCAACAAATGATCGAAGGAAAGATCTTCGGTAAATCACCTGCAATTGATTTGGATATAGAAGCAACTCGTCAACAACAGCTTCTTGAAGCAATACAAGCTGGAATGATTCAATCGGCTGATGATTTGTCAGAAGGCGGATTTGCAGTAGCGCTTTGTGAAGGTACATTTGGCTCACAAGGCTTAGGTGCCGATGTAACAGTGGAAGGCTCAGCAATCACTGCATTATTCAGTGAAACCCAGTCACGTTTCTTGGTTACTGTACAAGCTGATCAAGTAGCAGCATTTGAAAAGAAAGTTCAAGATGCTGTGAAAATAGGAACAGTAACAGATGGCGAAGAAATCGTCATCAAAGACGCAGAGGGAACTGTCCTAGTAGAAGGGACGGTAGAGGAATTCCAAACTGCTTGGAAAGGGGCAATTGCATGCTTGCTGAACTCAGAGGACTAAACGAAGAGTGCGGCGTATTTGGTATTTGGGGACATGACGATGCAGCACAACTCAGCTATTACGCATTGCACGCTCTTCAGCATCGTGGACAAGAGGGAGCCGGAATCGTCGTAAAAGGCGATAGTGGTCTCCATGCAGTCAAAGGTGAAGGTCTGGTCAATGAAGTGTTCTCAGGTGAAAAGCTAGACTCTCTTGAAGGACGAGGCGCAATTGGGCAAGTTCGCTATACGACAAAAGACGGGCGTGGTATAGAGAATGTTCAGCCACTTGTCTTTCGTTCCACAACGGGTAGCTTGGCGATTGCGCATAACGGGAATCTGATCAATGCGACAGATTTGAAAGAACATTTGGAGCGGCAAGGTAGTATCTTCCAAAGTACATCCGATACAGAAGTACTCGCTCATTTGATCAAACGTAGCAGTGGTTCACGTAATCATCGTGAACGAGTAAAAAAGGCACTGAGTATTCTAAAAGGTGCATTTGCATTCGTTTTAATGACAGATGAAGGGTTGATGGTTGCGCAAGATCCAAACGGTATGCGTCCATTATCTTTGGGGAAAATTGGCGATGCATGGGTGGTTGCATCGGAAACTTGTGCGTTTGAAATTATTGGTGCTGAACATGTCCGTTCTGTGGAACCAGGTGAATTGCTGATTATCAATGATAATGGATTGACGTCTGAGCGTTTTGCAGAACCGGCAGATAATGCGATGTGTTCTATGGAATATGTCTACTTCTCGCGCCCTGATTCAAATATAGATGGAATTAATATCCATGCCGCACGTAAACGTTGCGGTAAACAGTTGGCTCGTGAAGTACAGATCAGTGCAGATGTCGTTACAGGTGTTCCTGATTCCAGTATATCTGCAGCCATTGGATTTTCTGAACAAAGCGGTATTCCGTATGAGTTGGGATTAATCAAAAATCGCTATGTGGGACGAACTTTTATTCAACCATCTCAAACATTGCGTGAACAAGGCGTGAAGATGAAGCTGTCACCTGTACATCAGGTCGTTAATGGTAAGCGTGTAGTGATGGTTGATGATTCGATTGTTCGCGGAACGACATCTAAACGAATAGTCACAATGCTACGCGATGCGGGCGCTAAGGAAATACATGTTGTCATTGCTTCACCACCTTTGATCGCGCCATGTTACTACGGTGTAGATATTAGTTCAGATTCAGAATTACTTGCGACAGGTCGTACTATAGATGAAATGCGTGATGAGATTGGTGCAGATTCACTCTCATTCCTATCAATTGATGGGATGTTGGAATCGAATGGCCGGTCACCTGAAATGAAAAACTGCGGACAATGCTTGGCTTGTTTCACGGGTGTGTATCCAACAGAGATTTATTCGGATACGGCAATGCCGCACGAAAAAGAAATCGTACGATAGGAGGCCTTTCCATGTCGAAGGCATATGAAAAAGCGGGAGTTAATATTGAAGCTGGCTATGAGTCAGTTGAACGCATGAAGTCTCACGTAGCACGAACATCTCGTAAAGGTGTAGCAGGTGCATTTGGTGGGTTCGGCGGAATGTTCGATCTATCTGCGCTGGAATATAAAGAACCGGTACTCATTTCTGGTACAGACGGCGTTGGCACGAAGTTGAAATTGGCTTTCATGGCGGACCGTCATGACACGATCGGAATTGACTGTGTTGCAATGTGTGTGAATGATATCGTAGCGCAAGGTGCAGAGCCTCTATATTTCCTTGATTATGTAGCGTTAGGCAAAGCGGTACCTGAAAAAGTGGAAGCAATCGTCAAAGGTGTAGCGGATGGTTGTGTACAATCAGGTGCAGCATTGATCGGTGGAGAAACGGCTGAAATGCCAGGACTTTACGATGAAGATGAATATGATTTGGCTGGCTTCGCCGTAGGAGCTTGTGAAAAAAGCAAGCTGGTTACAGGTGAGCGTGTGCAAGAAGGTGACGTACTAGTTGGAATTGCATCAAGTGGTATTCACTCGAACGGTTACTCTTTAGTACGCCATATTGTATTCGAACAATTGGGCGCAGATATTAACGGCACGATTGAAGGATATGAAGATCTTGGCACTGTAGCTGATGCATTGTTAAAGCCAACTAAGATCTACGCAAAACCGGTACTTGAAATGCATCAACAGCTTGACGTGCACTCCATGGGTCATATTACCGGCGGTGGATTTTTTGAAAACCTTCCGCGTATGTTCTCTGAAGAATTTGGAGTAGAAGTAGATCTAGACGCTTGGCCAGTACTTCCTATATTCCATATGTTGAAAGAAAAAGGCGGATTAACGGATCGTGATTTATATAGCGTATTCAACATGGGTGTTGGGTTCGTCGTAGCCTTGCCGGAAGCAGAAGCTGGAAAAGCAATCGAAATCGCTAATGCACACGGTGAAGAAGCGTATGTAATCGGACGTGTTACGAAGCAAGCAGGCGTAACATTTAACGGTGAGCATGACGGGACATTGTCATAATGAATAAAGTAAAAATCGCAGTATTTGCTTCAGGGAGCGGCAGTAACTTTGCCGCTTTGGTAGAAGCTTGTAAAGCGGGGCGCATTCCAGCTGAAATTGTTTTGATGGTGACAGATAAACCGGATGCTTTCGTCAATGAACGTGCGAATGAACAGGGTATTCCAATTGCCGCTATTCGTCCTCGTGACTACGAAACAAAAGATGCATACGAGCAAGCAATACGTAAAGCATTACAAGAAGCACAAGTAGAATGGTTAATATTAGCTGGCTATATGCGATTGATCGGTCCTGTATTATTGGAAGCATTTCCTGAACGGATCATCAATATCCATCCGTCTCTCTTGCCTTCATTCCCAGGTAAGGATGCGATCGGACAAGCAGTAGCTGCCGGCGTTAAAGTAACGGGTGTTACAGTTCATCTTGTAGATGAAGGAATGGATACGGGTCCGATTTTAGCCCAGCGCGCAGTGGACGTTGTCGATGGGGATGTCGAGCAGACTGCTTTAGCTATTCATGCCGTGGAACATGAATTATATACAGCAACATTGCAAAACTTATTTAAAAAATGATGAGCCTGTTGAGATGACAGGCTTTTTTTATAAACTGGAGGGAATACCTTTGAAAAAACGCGCACTGTTAAGCGTATCAGATAAAAGTGGAATACTAGAATTTGCAAAAGAACTTGAACAGCTTGGATATGAATTATTATCTACTGGTGGTACGATGAAGCATTTGAAAGACAATGGTGTTGCTGTGACGGCTGTAGATGAAGTAACAGGATTCCCAGAAATCATGGAAGGCCGCGTGAAAACGTTGAACCCGATGATTCACGGTGGATTACTTGCAAAACAAGACGATCCTGGACATCAGGCACAAATGGAAGAGCACGGCATTCAGCCAATCGATGTAGTGTGTGTAAACTTATATCCATTCAAAGAAACGATTTCTAAACCAGATGTATCTGCAGAAGATGCAATCGAAAATATCGATATCGGTGGTCCAGCAATGCTTCGCGCGTCTGCAAAGAACCACGCATACGTGACAGTCATTGTGGATGCAACAGACTACAGTGCCGTACTCGACGAACTAAGAGCGGATGGCAAGACGACTCTTGAAACACGACGTCGTTTAGCAGCTAAAGTATTCCGTCATACGGCAGCTTATGATTCATTGATTTCAGGCTACTTGACAGACCTCGCTGGCGAACAATTCCCAGAACAAGTTACGTATACATACGAGTTGAAGCAACCATTGCGTTATGGTGAAAATCCTCATCAGCAAGCAGCGTTCTATAGCCGCCCGCTTGGATCTGATTTCTCGATCGCCTATGCGGAACAGCTTCATGGAAAAGAATTATCTTATAACAATATCCAAGATGCGAATGCAGCGATTCAAATCGTAAAGGAATTCACTGAGCCTGCAGCTGTGGCGGTTAAGCATATGAATCCATGTGGTGTGGGTACAGGAGCGACCATTGCAGAAGCTTTCCAAAAAGCTTACGAAGCAGATGCTACGTCTATTTTTGGTGGAATCATTGCATTGAATAAAGAAGTAGATCAGGAAACGGCAGTGCAACTAGCTGATATATTCCTTGAAATCGTTATTGCTCCTTCATTTACAGAAGAAGCACTTGAGACATTAACGAAAAAGAAAAACATTCGTCTCTTGACGATTTCATTTGAACAGCGGAAAAAAGATCAGTGGAACACGGTATCTGTTGAAGGTGGATTATTAATGCAACAGCCTGATATCCATGGTTTTGAAGAAGCTGATATCAAGGTGGCAACAGACCGAGAGCCGACTGAAGCAGAATGGAATGCGATGAAACTTGGATGGGCAGTTGTGAAACACGTGAAGTCTAATGCAATCGTCGTTACAGATGAGCATATGACAATCGGTGTAGGCGCAGGTCAGATGAACCGTGTAGGTGCTGCGAAAATCGCCCTGACACAGGCAGGCGAACGTGCAAAAGGGGCAGCGCTTGCTTCTGATGCATTTTTCCCTATGGATGATACAGTTGAAGCGGCGGCAAAAGCAGGTATTACCGCAATTATTCAACCAGGTGGTTCGGTGAAAGATGCGGATTCCATTAAAAAGGCTAATGAATACGGTATTACGATGGTATTTACAGGCGTACGTCATTTCAAACACTAAGAGTGCAGGGAGTAGATGAACATGAAAGTTCTTGTAATTGGAAGTGGCGGTCGTGAACATGCGATTGCCAAACAGTTCAACCAAGCGCCTTCTGTATCAGAAGTATTTGTGGCGCCTGGCAACGACGGTATGCGACAAGATGCAACATGTGTGAACATTGCAGCTACAGATTTTAAAGCTTTGGCGGATTTCGCAATCGAACAGCGTGTTACGTTAACATTCGTTGGACCGGAACAACCGCTAGCAGAAGGAATTGCCGATTACTTCCTGGATAAAGGTTTAACAGTATTCGGCCCTACTCAGGCAGCTGCTCGCATCGAAGGCAGTAAGTCATTCGCCAAGGAGATCATGGACAAGTATGATATTCCAACAGCGGCTTATGGAACATTCACAGATGCTGAAGAAGCGAAGTCATTCATCCGCGAACAAGGTGCGCCGATCGTAATCAAGGCTGATGGGTTGGCAGCTGGAAAAGGCGTAATCGTTGCGATGGAATTGCAGGAAGCGTTAGATGCGGTAGATGATATGATCGGCAATCAAAAGTTCGGTGAATCATCGTCACGTGTCGTGGTAGAAGAATTTCTCGATGGCGAAGAGTTTTCTTATATGTCATTCGTCCATGACGGACAAATTTATCCAATGGTGATCGCACAAGATCACAAACGTGCATATGACGGAGATCGTGGTCCGAATACGGGAGGAATGGGTGCTTATTCTCCGGTTCCACAAATTTCGGATGCAATCGTGCAGGAAGCGTACGATCGTGTAGTCGTACCAACTGTTGAGGCTATGACAGAAGAAGGAATTCCTTTCACAGGTATTCTCTATGCTGGTTTAATACTTACTGAGCAAGGTCCAAAAGTTATCGAATTCAATGCCCGTTTTGGCGACCCAGAAACACAAGTCGTCTTGCCGCGTATGAAATCGGATTTTGGTAAGTTCATGGAAGCTCTACTGGCTGGAGAATCATTCGATCTTGAGTGGCATGAAGAAGCGATGTTAGGCGTAGTGATTGCATCGGAAGGATATCCTAACGACGTAGTGAATGGTCACGCACTCCCTAATCTTGATGTTCTGACAGATCAAGGGCTTGATGTTTTCCATGCAGGAACCAAGCTGGAAAATGATCACTTTATAGGAAATGGTGGACGTGTACTTCTCGTTGCTGCAAAAGCAGCTACATTAAAAGAAGCACAAGAAAAAGTTTATAATGGCCTTGCCGATCAACAATGGGATGGATTTTTCCACCGTACAGACATTGGATGGCGTACATTTGAATAAAAGTTGAAACAGGACTGTCCTAGAAGTTGCATGACTTCTAAGACAGTCTTTTTTTAATACTGTAGGAAGATGTTTGGAGTCTACGACCTTATAGTAGATGCTACATACTCTTTCATTCGATTAAAAAATATGTTATCCACAACATCTTTAATAATCCGTGGTTTATTAGTGGAAAAGGTGTGGGTAATTTGTTAGTAGTGTGTGTAAGTATCCATTATATTGTGGATTAAACAAAAATAGCTTGTGGACAACCTTTGCGCAGCACATCTATTCTAGATTGCATTGCTATGGTACTATAAAGCAACAGTAACAAACAGTAAAACTACTTTAAAGGAACGGTGATCTGCATGTGGAGTGTGAAAGAAATCCAATCGCAACTAGCGATTATTAATGGACAGAAAGCGCCTGATATCGTAATTAAAAATGCTACGTACTTACATTCTATATTCAAGAAATGGATGCAAGGGAACATTTGGATTCAAGGTGACCGAATCGTCTATGTAGGGGAACGTATGCCAGCTATGCTTGAAGGAACAGAATGTGTTGACGCTTCCGGCAAGAAAATAGTCCCTGGATATATCGAGCCGCATGTTCATCCCTTCCAATTATATAATCCAGAAACATTTGCGGATTATGCATCTCGTCGAGGCACAACAACGTTTATATCTGACAATCTCATCTTGTTCTCGATGCTGGACCAGCAAACAGCATTTACATTCATTGATCAACTGAATGAACTGCCGTTTTCATTTTATTGGTGGGCACGTGTTGACTCGCAAACCGTATTGCAAAATGAAAAAGAGCTTTTCAATCCTGTAGATATTGCGAATTGGATGGAGCGTCCTGATGTATTGATGACGGGAGAACTGACAGGCTGGCCTAAATTATTACAGGGTGATCAAAATATGACGCAGTCTTTATTAGAATCTAAACGACTGGGGAAAAAGATTGAAGGACATTTTCCCGGTGCATCGGAACGTACACTAGCTCGCATGAAATTACTTGGAGCGGACGGCGATCATGAAGCGATGACTGCAGAGGAAGTGGAAAGACGCTTGCAGCAAGGATATGCTGTCACATTACGTTATTCCTCGATCCGTCCTGACTTGCCAAATATATTGAGAGGTATTGTAGAGAAGGAGTTGGATGTTTTTGATCATTTAATGATGACGACTGATGGTTCCACACCTTCGTTCTACCGTGAAGGCGTAATGGACCAATGCATCCAGATAGCACTTGACGCGGGAGTATCGCCGATTGATGCGTATCAAATGGCATCATATAACGTGGCGAGGTACTACGATATTACGGACTTGCATAGTGTAATTGCGACAGGCCGTTTTGCGACATTAAACTTTTTAGAGAATGAACATAACCCTGTGCCAACTGACGTGTTATCGAAAGGGAAGTGGGTTCTCCGGGATAGTATGTCGTCTGATGCTTTCAAAGCAGTCGATTGGAAAGCACTGCCGGCATTTGAATTGCCTTATGAACTGACAGATGAAGACTTCACATTCCCTTCTTCAATTGGGATTCAGATGGTCAATGATGTTATTACAAAAGTATACGAAAGTGATCTGGATCTCAGTAGTCCCACTATTGCTACTGGCGATGAGTGCTATTTGATATTACTGGATAAGAACGGAAAATGGCGAGTCAATACGATGTTGAAAGGGTTTGGAGATAATCTGCAAGGTTTTGCATCTTCCTATTCAAATACTGGAGATGTATTATTGATAGGACAGGATTGGCAAGAGATGAAGAGAGCGTTTAATGAAATCAAGAATATAGGCGGAGGCATGGCACTTGCTGAAAACGGTGGAATTATTGAAACATTGCCATTAGAGGCAGCAGGCGGATTGTCTGTTCAACCGATGGAAGTGATCATCGAACAAGAGCTAGCCATAAGAAAGGCATTAAGAGAACGTGGCTATGCGCACGGAGATGCCATATATACATTATTATTCCTTCAATCTGTTCATTTACCGTATATCAGAATCACGCCGGTTGGTGTATTGCAAGTGATGAAAAATGAACTATTAATTCCTAATATAGAAAGGTAGGAACGTATATTGATATGGAATGGGCGAAAGTTACTCATGATAGCCGCAGTTAGCGTAGTATGTCTCGGAGGTTGTTCATCAAAAGATCAGTCTGAACCAGCAGAACAAGAAAAACCGAATGATGTGTCATTGTTTACAGGTGAATTGATAACGGATTCCATCGATCAACGTCCTATCTTAGCGACAATTAGCAATATACCTGCTGCTCGTCCACAGTCGGGACTTTCAGATGCGGATCAGATATACGAATTCTTAGCTGAAGGTCAAATTACGCGCTACGCTGCGCTTTTTCAAAGTAAAGTACCGGATCAGTTAGGTCCTATTCGAAGCGCACGTGATTATTTTGTACAATTAGCTGCAGGTATGGATGCATTTTATGTCGCTCACGGTTATAGTCCGGATGCAAAGAAATTACTTGATGGTCGGGTAGTCGACCATATAAATGGCATAAATTATGACGGGACTTTATTCGAACGTTCAGCAGATCGCCGTGCTCCACATAACTCTTATATTTCAAAGGAACATATTGAAGAAGCTTTTAGTGTCACAAATGCTTCCGAAAAGATCACTGCACGACCATCCTTTTCTTTCCTAAACCCCGATGAAAGTGATAAAATAGGGGATATGGCATCAGCGGTACAAGTATCGTATAGTTCAGACCCGAATTTTATTAGTACGTATCAATATAATCAACAAGCAAATCGGTATTATCGATCTGTTAACGGCATTGAAACAGTGGATAAGTTAAATGAACGACGTATAGAATTAGCGAATATTATCGTGATGGAAATGGATCATCAAACAGTTGATCAACAAGGCCGACTTGCAATAGATCTAGAATCTGGTGGGCCTGCCATGCTGTTTCATGAAGGGATCGCTAAATCGATTGAATGGCAAAATAAAGATGGGTTTTTAACTCCAATGGATCAAGATATGCCTGTTAAATTAACAGCAGGGAAAACCTGGATCCACATTGTTCCATCATTATCAGGTCCTTTCACTTCCGTCACTTATACCCCGTAAGATCGACATAAAGAGAGGATGAGACCATGCAAATAGATAAAATCCGCGGAAAACAAATAGATCAGTTGTTTCAGGCAATCCTAGAACTAAAGGATGTAGAGGAATGTTACATGTTTTTCGATGATCTTTGCACGATGAGCGAAGTCCAATCACTTGCACAAAGACTGGACGTAGCACATAAACTGCGACTTAAAAAAACGTACGATAATATCCAACAAGAAACAGGTGCAAGTACAGCTACGATCTCCCGCATACGCCGTTGCGTAGACTACGGGTCTGGTGGTTACAACCTCATGTTGGATCGACTCTATCCTGAACTCCAAAACAATCAAACAAAAAATAACTAACACAACCGGCCAGGGATAAAACCCCACCGGTTTTTTAAAAGTTATATAAAGCGAATTTGACAAAAGAAGGTGGAAAGAAAATATGAACTATAAAACATGGCGGCATGCATTTAAAATTGATCCAGCCAAATTCATCTCAGATGAACAAATAGAAGCGGTAGCAGAGTCTGGAACGGATGGAGTCATCATTGGTGGATCTGACGGCATCACATTGGAAAACGTACTTGATTTACTTGCGCGTTTCCGGCGTTTTTCCGTGCCACTTGCCTTGGAAGTATCTACTGTAGAATCGGTCACGCCGGGATTCGATTATTACTTTATTCCAACGGTCTTAAATACAACGGATTCAAAATGGCTGAACGGTTTGCATCATGAAGCACTTCGAGAATATGGTCATATGATGAACTTCGATGAACTGGTGACAGAAGGTTACTGTATTTTAAATCCTGATTGTACAGCTGCGAAGGTGACAGGGGTAGACCATGTTCCGGATGAAGAAGATGTACAAGCATATGCACGTATGGCTGAACACTTATTTTCCTTGCCGATTTTTTATTTAGAATACAGTGGACAATACGGTGATCCGCAAATTGTTCGATCAGCGAAGGAATTACTTACAAACACTCGTCTCTTTTATGGTGGCGGAATTCGTTCAACGGAACAAGCAAAAGAAATGGCAGCCATTGCAGATACAGTAGTAGTAGGAAATGTTGTATACGATGATCTACAAATGGCTCTTAAAACAGTCGAAGCTGTGAAATCTGTTCCCTTACCTGTGTGAGTAGTATATAGTAAGAACAAATGTTCCTTAAAGGCGGTACTAATATGAATAAACTATCAGATGATTTACTAAAAGGTATGAATCCTGAACAAGCGCGTGCAGTCAAAACGACAGAAGGGCCTTTGCTCATTATGGCGGGTGCTGGTTCTGGAAAAACTCGTGTGTTGACGCACCGAATTGCATATTTGGTTGTGGAAAAACAAGTGTATCCTTCCAATATATTAGCTATTACATTTACAAATAAGGCGGCACGTGAAATGCGTGAGCGAATTGATGGATTACTTGGTCCGGGTTCAGGAGAACGTATGTGGGTTTCAACTTTCCACTCGATGTGTGTTCGAATTCTACGTAGGTTCGTAGATCGAATCGGTTTATCTAAAAATTTTACGATTCTTGACAGTGCGGATCAAATGACTGCAATGAAACGAGTTTTGAAAGAACTGAATCTCGACCCGAAGCAGAATGATCCGCGTGCGATGCTCGGAATTATTGGCAATGCAAAAAATGAATGCATTGATGCGATGGAATTCCGTAAAAATTCAAATCCTCAAAACCCCCATGAACGTACAGTAGCAGATATTTACGATCGTTATACTAAAAAATTGCGTCAGAATCAATCAATGGATTTTGATGACTTAATTATGATGACTACGGTCTTATTTGAACGAGTTCCTGAAGTGCTCGAGTATTATCAAAATAAATTTCAGTATATTCATGTGGATGAGTACCAAGATACAAACAACGCGCAGTATCGTCTCGTCAAAATGCTGGCATCAAAATTCCGTAATGTCTGCGTAGTAGGTGACTCCGATCAGTCAATCTATCGCTGGCGTGGTGCAGATATCGGTAATATTCTCTCTTTCGAAAAAGATTATAAAGAAGCGAATGTCATTCTTTTGGAACAAAACTACCGTTCCACCCAGAGAATTTTGCAAGCAGCAAATGATGTGATCGACAATAACAAAAGTCGCTATGATAAGAAATTGCGCACAGATAACCCTGAGGGCGAGTTAATCTCGATCTATAAAGCACGCGATGAAAAAGATGAATCACAATTTGTTGTACAACAAATCATTGAGTTAAAAGAAAAGCTAGGATTAACATTGGATCAATTTGCGATTCTCTATCGAACTAACGCGCAATCTCGTCTAATTGAGGAATATTTATTGAAGTCAAATCTTGATTATACAATTGTAGGCGGTACAAAGTTCTATGATCGTAAAGAGATAAAAGATTTACTCGCCTATTTACGTCTCATTGCGAATAATGATGATGACTTAGCTTTAGCGAGAATCATTAATGAACCGAAACGAAGCATTGGTGCAACTTCATTTGAACGTATGGCAACTTTTGCATTACAAAACGATCGCTCCATGTTTGATTCATTGCAGGAAGTGGATTTCATGGGTTTACCTAAACGAGCATTAACAGAAGCAGTAAAATTCCATGAACTGATCAATGGATTCACTCAAATGCAAGAGTATTTATCAGTCACCGAACTAGTGAAAGAAGTCATTGATAAGTCGGGCTATCGTGAGATGTTGGAAAAAGAAAAATCCATCGAAGCAGAAAGCCGTCTAGAAAATATTGAAGAGTTCTTATCGGTTACAGAAGCGTTTGAGAAACGTGCAGCAGAAGAAGAGGAGGAACCTTCACTCGTTGCATTCTTGACTGACCTTGCTTTAGTAGCAGATATCGATACATTGGATAAAGAAGAGAACACTTCCACGGAAAAAATCGTCTTAATGACGATGCACGCAGCAAAAGGATTGGAATTCCCTGTAGTCTTTGTTCTCGGCATGGAAGAAAACATATTCCCGCATATTCGAGCACTTGCAGATCCGGAAGAAATGGAAGAAGAACGAAGACTCGCGTATGTAGCAATCACACGCGCGGAACAGCGCCTTTACCTGACAAGTGCAGGTCATCGGATGTTGTTCGGTAAGTCAAACTTCAATCAACCATCACGTTTCCTCAATGAAATCTCGGAAGAACTGACTGAGCTGTTGGCTGATGGAAATGGCATGAGTGTACCTTTCGCCCAAGCACCTAAAACAAGAGCTAAACGTCCAGCAGTCAAGCGCCCAGCCTATAATGAAAGTGGCGGAGAGAAAATGCAGTGGAAACCTGGAGACAAGGCGTCCCATAAAATATGGGGAACTGGAACGGTTGTGAGTGTTAAAGGTGAAGCGGAGGATATGGAGCTAGACATTGCCTTCCCTAATCCAGTTGGGATTAAGCGACTATTAGCTAAATTCGCACCGATTGAAAAAGAATAAAGCCCCTTTAAGGAGTGTGGAAAATAGATGGATGATGTTCTAGAACTAGAGAAGCGGGTAGAGGAGCTCAATAAAACCTTGCATGAATATGGGCGTGCATATTATGACTTGGATGCCCCTATCGTTCCCGATTCAGAATACGATGAGAAAATGAAGGAATTGTTGGCGATTGAAAAAGAACATCCTGACTTGATCTATCCTGATTCACCGACACAACGGGTTGGCGGAGCACCGCTTGAGGTGTTTAATAAAGTCGTTCATCGTTATCCGATGCTAAGTTTAGCGAATGCCTTTAATGAAGAAGACGTAAAGGATTTCGACAGACGTGTAAAAGAAGCGACGGGTAACGCTGTTTATGTATGTGAACTGAAAATTGATGGTCTTGCCGTTTCATTGCAATATGAAGAAGGTCGTCTTGTACAAGGCGCTACTCGTGGGGATGGTTCAGTTGGAGAAGATATCACGGCCAACTTAAAAACTATTCAATCCATACCACATAAATTGAATGAACCTTTGACGATTGAAGTGCGCGGTGAAGCGTATATGCCGAAGAAGTCATTTGTTAAATTGAATGAATTCCGTGATGAAGCAGGTGAAGTTCCTTTTGCCAATCCGCGAAATGCAGCTGCGGGTTCACTCCGTCAATTGGATTCAAAAGTGGCGGAGAGCAGAAATTTAGCTACATTCATTTATGCGGTAGGCGGCGATGCGGAAATGTATGGCTTGGATAGTCACACGGAAGCGCTCAATAAAGTGGATGAACTAGGTTTGACGACGAATAAGGAACGTAAGCGTTGTACGACCATTGAAGAAGTATTGGAATACGTAGCCTACTGGTCAGAAAATAGACTAAACCTGGATTATGAAATTGATGGTATTGTAATAAAAGTCGATAACTTCGAATCGCAGGAGCAATTGGGCTATACAGCAAAGAGTCCTAAATGGGCTATTGCCTATAAATTCCCTGCAGAAGAAGTGCATACCCAATTGCTAGATATCGAGTTAAGCGTAGGTCGCACAGGTGTAGTTACACCGACAGGGATTCTGAAGCCTGTTCTTGTAGCAGGTACGACAGTGGGACGTGCATCTTTGCATAACGAAGACTTGATCCGTGAGAAAGATATTCGTATTGGTGATCACGTTGTGTTGAGAAAGGCAGGCGACATCATTCCTGAAATCGTCATGTCATTGAAAGAACAGCGAACGGGTGAGGAAGAACCGTTCCATATGCCCGACAACTGTCCTGTTTGCGATTCAGAACTCGTTAGGATTGAAGGGGAAGTGGCACTGCGTTGTGTGAACCCTAAATGTCCTGCGCAGATGAAAGAAGCGTTAATCCATTTCGTTTCAAGAAGAGCAATGAATATAGATGGTGTGGGCGAAAAGCTTATTGAACAATTGTATACTGCTCATTTGGTACAAGATGTATCCGATTTATATACCTTAACGAAAGAGTCATTATTGAGCTTGGAACGGATTGGCGAGAAATCCGCAACGAATATTTTGACGGCTATTGAACAGTCCAAAGAGAATTCTTTAGAGAAATTATTATTTGGACTGGGTATCCGCCATGTCGGTGAAAAAGTTGCAAGAATCTTGGCGGAAGAGTATCGTACCCTCGATGCGTTAGAACAAGCAACAGAAGAAGAACTTGTAAATGTTTTTGAAATCGGTGCGATTGTCGCTGATTCTGTGACAACGTACTTTAGTACGGAAGAAGTTCAGGAAGTGATGAATAAGTTGCGTTCTTATGGTGTAAATACCGTTTATAAAGGTGCCACACGAGAAGAGTTGCCAACTACTGGACCTTTCGCTGGAAAAACGATCGTATTGACAGGAAAACTCACAGAATTGACACGTGGGGAAGCTAAAGAACAGATTGAATCGCTTGGCGGGACTGTCAGTGGCAGTGTCAGTAAGAAAACGGATCTGGTCATTGCGGGCGAAGATGCGGGATCCAAATTGACGAAAGCAAAAGAATTAGGGATTGAAATTTGGGACGGACAAGCTATGCTTGAAGCCCTTGGAGTGGATATGAATGAAAAGAACGACTAAGTTTATAACGGGCATTCTGTCGGCAGTATTGCTGACAGGATGTGTACCAGCGCCAAGCGATGATCAGGAAAAAGCAGTGCAAGAAACAGAAAAAAGTGAGCAGGAAATGGTGCTCATTCCTGATGCTCAAATTAAAAAAGAGTACTACCGGACACCTGTTCCATTTAAAAAAAGCGCGAGCCGGGGGTTGGTCGTCAATAATCTCCATACGAAGTACGATATGCAGGAAACAGAGGAAGGCTTATTGCGCCTGTCTTCGTTATATTTCGATCCAAAAGATTATTTCTTCCAGGAAGGTCAATATATAGACCGCGATACTGCAAAGCAATGGATTTCTAGAAAATCAAATTTCGAAGCAGGTCTCAATCCTGCAATAACTGATGATATGTCGCCAGCTCAAATTGCAGATGAGGCACCGATTTATCTTGCGCATATCGTCGAGCAAAACTATTTACAGATGACTGACGATAAAAAAGTGAAATTGGCTGGCATTTCTATTGGACTGGCGATGAATTCGGTGTATTATCCACGTGAAGGCAGTGAACGCCGAATTGATGATAAAACAATCGAAGAAAAAGGCAAGAAGATGGCGGATATTATTTTAAGTAGGTTGCGCAGTAAACCGGAGCTTGCGGATATTCCAATTGCGGTTGGATTGTTTAAGCAAGAAAGTCGCAACGATATTGTACCAGGCACATATTTTGCCACTTCTTTAGCTGCAAAAGGTAAAAAAGAATTTACTGGTTGGAAAGAAGTAGACGAGCAGTATGTATTACTCCCCGCATCTTCATCAACGGGGAATTATCGTGACTTGAATACGACATTCAAGAACTTTAAACAAGACATTGATGATTACTTCCCAAGCTTTGTAAATGTCATTGGTACAGCTTTTTATAAAGACCAGAAACTCCATTCTTTACGTGTGGAGATACCTATACAGTTCTTCGGCAAGACAGAGCTGATCGGATTTTCACAATACTTGACTTCATTGGTTAAAACGCATTTTAAAGATGTTCCGATCGAAGTAAGTGTCACATCAGTTAATGGTCCCGAAGTGCTGATTGTGAATGATAATGAGCGAGATGAACCGTTTGTACACGTCTACGGATATTAACAGATTTTAGGTAGTAACATGAACTTTCCAATAAACTGATTAAATGGTATGATTAATTGTACGATTGCAAAATGAGGAGGAACGATGTATGACAACATTTTCGAAAGAAGACGTCAAGTATTTTGCGGATTTCGTCCGTATTGGCCTCTCCGAGGAAGACAAAGAAAATTTCTCTGCAAAGATAGCAGATTTGATTGAAAGTGTAAGTAATTTAAGAGAAGTGGACGTTACAGGTGTAAAACCTATGACGCACCCAGTTGCTATGATCAACGTCTTGCGTGAAGATGTGCCAAAAGATATCTTGGACCGTGAAGTAATGCTGGCCAGTGCAGAAGATCAGGAAGATGGACTTATTAGGGTTCCAGATATTCTGTAAGCGAATTTCGGTATAAAATACCATTCATGGCACAATGATAGTAGGAGGAAAAGTGATGACGTTAACTAGTAAAACAGCAACAGAACTTCAAGCACTTTTACAAAAAGGGGAAGTTACTGCTAAAGAAGTAACAGAAGCAACATTACAAACGATTGAACAGCACGAAGAGGAAATTCACGCGTTTATTCACGTCGCAAAAGAAGAGGCTACAAAGCGTGCAGAACAGCTTGATCAAGAAGCTGCTAATACACGTGGCCGTCTTTTCGGTGTTCCAATCGGTATTAAGGACAATATTGTAACAAAAGATATGAAGACAACATGTGCAAGTAAAATGTTGGAAGACTTCGTACCTGTTTACAATGCTACAGCTATAGATAAATTGGAAGCCGCTGGCGCAATCAATATTGGAAAACTCAATATGGACGAGTTTGCAATGGGTTCTACTACTGAAACATCTTATTTCGGTAATACATTGAATCCTTGGAACACAGACTATGTGCCAGGCGGTTCTTCAGGCGGTTCAGCAGCAGCTGTTGCAGCGGGAGAAGTTCCACTGTCCCTTGGTTCAGATACTGGTGGTTCAGTTCGTCAACCAGCTGCATTCTGTGGAATTGTTGGAATGAAACCTACATACGGTCGTATTTCACGTTTTGGTTTGACAGCATTTGCTTCATCACTTGATCAAATCGGTACATTGTCACGAACTGTGGAGGATAACGCACTATTGCTTAGCGTAATCGCGGGAGAAGACGACAATGATAGTTCATCTTCTGCAAAAGCGGTTCCTGATTTCACGGCAGCACTTACAGGCGATATTAAAGGTCTAAAAGTGGCAGTTCCGAAACCTTACTTAGGGGAGGGTGTCGATGCAGAAATCGTTACAGCAGTAAGAGAAGCAATTACTGTATTGGAATCACTTGGAGCCGTTTGTGAAGAAGTAGAATTGCCACATATTCAATATGCGCCAACTACGTATTATGTAATTTCTTCATCCGAAGCACAATCCAACCTTTCACGTTTTGACGGATTGCGTTATGGCTATCACACAGAAAACGCTGAAAATCTAGAACAAGCATATTTCCGTACACGTCAAGAAGGGTTTGGCGATGAAGTGAAAAAACGTATTATTTTCGGTACGTATGCAATGAGTGCGGATCATCATGAAGATCTATATGTACGCGCACAAAAGACTCGTACATTGATTGCACAAGACTTTGATTCTGTATTTGAAAAGTATGATGTAGTCATTGGACCAACTGCTGCTACAACAGCATTTAAACTGGGTGAAACAGGCGGAGATCAGCTAGTTCATTATGCAAATGATGTTTTGGCGGTACCAGCTAACCTTACAGGTCGTCCAGCACTATCCATACCATGTGGTTTCGTTAATGAACTACCGGTTGGAATGCAAATCATGGGTAAGCACTTTGACGAAGAAACAGTATATAAAGTGGCTCATGCTTATGAACAAGCAACTGACTTCCACAAACGTACTCCATCGATTCGGGAGGGGAAATAATCATGAACTTCGAAACAATAGTTGGATTAGAAATCCACGTAGAGCTTAAAACAGATACTAAAATCATGTCTCCGGCGCCCGCTCATTTTGGTGCAGAGCCGAATAAAAATATTCACGTAACAGACATCGCATATCCTGGTGTTTTACCTACGTTAAATAAAAAAGCTGTTGAATTTGGAATGAAGGCATCTATGGCATTGAACTGTGACGTTGCGCCGATTATGAACTTTGACCGTAAACACTACTTCTATCCTGATAATCCAAAAGCATACCAAATCTCTCAAGACAAGCGTCCTGTAGGAGCAAACGGTTGGATTGAAATTGAAGTAGACGGCAAGAAGAAAAAAATCCGCATTGAACGTGTACATTTAGAAGAAGATGCAGGGAAGCTGACCCATACAGAAAATGGCCATTCATTAGTGGACTTAAACCGTCAAGGAACACCGTTAATCGAAATCGTTACAGAAGCAGACGTGCGTTCTCCAGAGGAAGCATATGCATTTCTAGAAAAGCTGAAAGCAATCATTCAATATACGGGAGTATCTGACGTACGTATGGAAGAAGGCTCACTTCGTTGTGATGCCAATATTTCATTACGTCCATTCGGTCAAGAAAAGTTTGGAACGAAGACAGAGTTGAAAAACTTGAACTCGTTTAACTTTATTCGCCGTGGAATTGCAAATGAAGTAGCTCGTCAGGAGAAAATCCTTTTGTCTGGCGGTACCATTCAACAAGAAACTCGTCGTTATGACGAAGCAACTGGCGACACAGTATTGATGCGGATCAAAGGCAGCGCCAATGATTATCGCTTTATTAACGATCCTGACTTACCTGAAGTTCATATCGAACAAGAATGGATTGATCGTGTCCGTAAGGAAATCCCTGAATTACCAGATGCCCGTAAAGCACGTTATGTGTCTGAACTGGATCTTCCGGAATATGACGCACACGTACTGACTTTAACAAAAGAAATGTCTGATTTCTTTGATGCCACAGTAAAAGCTGGAGCGGATCCTAAATTGGCTTCTAACTGGTTGATGGGCGATGTATCGGCATATCTAAATGCAGAATCAAAAGAACTGCATGATACTTCATTGACGCCTGAAAACTTGGCGCAACTTGTAAAACTGATTACAGATGGTACAATTTCTTCTAAAATCGCGAAAAAAGTATTTACTGATCTCGTGAAAAAAGGTGGGAATCCTGCTGATATCGTCAAAGAAAAAGGACTTGTTCAAATTTCCGACGAAGGTACATTGCGTACAATTATTACCGAAATCCTGGACAATAACGAACAATCAATAGAAGACTTTAAAAATGGTAAGGATCGCGCAGTTGGGTTCTTAGTTGGACAAGTTATGAAAGCAACAAAAGGCCAAGCAAATCCACCGCTTGTTAATAAATTATTGATGGAAGAGATCAAGAAGCGCTAATCTATCAATCAAATGAAAACGTTCCAGGAGAAGCCGAAATAGTCTGAACCTGGACGTTTTTCCTCGTTAATATACACAGTGAAACAGGGGGGATTGTATTGAAAACAGAACAACAATATTTTGAAGATGCTGTATCACTTCAAACGTATATGGACAAAATGGCAACACATAAGGAAAACAGTTTTTTGATCTATCATGCATTTGAAGTACCACAGGATGATGAATTTATTGAATTGCTGAAAGAAAAGCAACCCCATATATTAGTTATTACAGAAGACTGGTGTGGCGATGCAATGCTGAATAATCCAATCCTTCGAAAAGTTACGGAAGCTGCCAATATAGACGTTCGCGCTGTGTTGAGGGATGAAAATCCAGAGCTGATTGATCGATATTTAACGAATGGTGGACGTTCGATTCCTATGTATTTACTATTAAACGCAGCGGGTGAGGTAGTTGGAAAATGGGGGCCACGGGCATCAGTTCTTCAAAAGTATGTGATGGATGGTCGTGCGAAACTACCAGCTAAAGCCGCTTCTGATTTTGAAGAGAAACAAAAAATGTTTTATACTCAGTTGATGGCTGAATTTACAGCTAAACCTGAAAATTGGCTTGCTGTTTATAGTGATATTCGGTCGACATGGCTTCCAGTTCTACAATTGTCTCAGTAACAATGTGCAAGAAACCATTTGAAAATGGCAAAGGTCTGATTTGTTTCAGACGCGAAAGGATCGAGGGGAAAGTGTATGAAACGTGCACGCATTATTTATAATCCTACTGCAGGAAGAGAAGTCTTCCGTAAACATTTAGCAGAAGTCCTCGAAAAATTGGAGAATGCGGGCTATGAAACATCCGCTCACGCTACAACTTGCGAGGGTGATGCAACAGCGGCAGCGAGAGACGCGGTTCGCAGAGGATTCGATGTTATTATTGCTGCAGGTGGCGATGGTACGCTCAATGAAGTAGTTGAAGGTGTCGGACATTTTGATAAACGTCCAAAAATCGGTTTGATTCCTATGGGAACAACGAATGATTTCGCAAGAGCGTTGCGTATTCCGAGAGAAATCGATGATGCTGTAGATATTATTTGCCAAGGAGATTCGATACCGGTCGATGTAGGGTTAATGAATGATCGCTACTTTATTAATATAGCCGGTGGCGGCCGCATGACGGAATTGACATATGAAGTTCCAAGCCGTTTAAAAACAGTAATTGGTCAGTTGGCTTATTACTTAAAAGGAATTGAAATGTTGCCTTCTATACATTCCAGTCATCTTCGTATAGAGTACGATGGAAATGTATTTGATGAAGAAGCTATGATGTTTTTGATTGGCTTGACTAACTCGGTTGGCGGATTTGAGAAATTAGCACCTAACTCCAGTATTAACGATGGATATTTCACATTGCTTATTTTAAAGAAATGCAATATTGCAGAATTTATTCGTGTGGTCACATTAGCTTCTCGTGGAGAACATTTGGATGATCCTTTAGTTGTTTCAGCGAAGGCAGAAAAAATTGTGGTGACTTCCAAAGACGAAGTGTTATTGAACTTGGATGGAGAATACGGCGGCGTGTTGCCGGCTACTTTCCAAAATTTATATCAACATGTCGAAATGTTCGTACCGTTACACAAATTACGTCCGCAGGATCAAGTGAACCAAATCAAATAAAAAGTAAAAAGACTATTCCAGTCGAATTTCTAACGTTCGGATGGAATAGTCTTTTATTGTGAAAAATTAATTGGGTGAGCCCGATGCAATGCGCATCGTATCAGGTCGATATCAGATGTATTCAATCGCTTCTCCTTGTTTAGCAGCTAACTTTGGCACTTCTTTCAACGGCATCCAACGATAGCTGAATAATTGACCTGCGTCTTTTCCTTCGCCTTCTACGATATGTTCCCATTCGTGCTTGTTTTCTCCTATATAGGAAAAATGGAAAATTGTACGTTCGTAAATTACATTCTTATCTTCCGGGAAATATTTTGAAGCTTTAACTTTACCTTCTAGTATAAGTTCATCACGCACGATACCGGATTCTTCTTCGATTTCTCGATATAACGCATCCAATAATAGTTCGTTGCGTTCGATAGTACCACCAGGAACTTGTAAACCTGCTTCAGGCTGATCCTTTTGCTCATATACGAGCAATTTACGATGTCTGCCTTCCCCTTTTGTAATATACGCGATAACTTTTCTTTTAACTCTTTTCATTTACTTTCACCTCTCATTAGTTAACCAATTATACTGTAAATACTAACAAAATACAAGTAAAATGGGTTAATCGATTAGTATACAATAATTAGATGGGCTGTGAATGTGGAAATACGTCTAAATTTCAACAAATCGCTTTAAAAAGGTTATTGAAATGTGTTTTAAGGGAAACACTAAAGTAGAACTGTGCTTAGGAGTGATTGTGTGTATAAAAGACAGGAAAAGCGTCTGATGTGGTTAGCATTTATTGTTGCTGGTATTATGTTACTATCAATTGTTGGAAGATTATTCTCGTGAAAAAAGGAGGTGGCCTGTGTGGATTCAGTTTTTTATTCTAGAATATTGACAGAACTAACTTTATCGTTTCATATTATCTATGCAACCATTGGCGTCGGTGTCCCACTCATGATCATGCTAGCCCAATGGGTGGGTATCAAGAAAAATGATGAGCATTATATCTTACTGGCTAGACGTTGGGCACGTGGTTTTGTCATCACCGTAGCCGTAGGGGTAGTGACAGGGACAGCAATAGGTTTGCAACTTTCCTTATTATGGCCGAACTTTATGGAGCTTGCGGGAAATGTGATTGCTTTACCATTATTCATGGAGACGTTCGCTTTCTTTTTCGAAGCAATTTTCCTCGGCATTTACCTATATACATGGGATCGTTTTGAAAATCAAAAGAAACATTTTCTACTCCTTATTCCAGTCGCGCTTGGAGCTTCATTCTCTGCAGTATTCATAACCATTGTAAATGCCTTCATGAATGCACCACAAGGCTTTAACTTAGTGAATGGTGAATTAATTAACGTCAATCCTCTTGTAGCAATGTTCAACCCTGCCATGCCCACAAAAGTCGCGCATGTGGTCGGGACAGCTTATATGACATCTGCCTTTTTATTGGCTGCTATTGCAGCATTCCGTTTGTTGCGTGGTTCGAATCACGTCTATCATAAAAAAGCTCTATATCTTACTTTGAAAGTGGGATTCATTTTTAGTGTGAGTGCAGCGCTGATTGGGGATTTGTCAGGTAAATATTTGGCCGAGTATCAACCTGAAAAGTTGGCGGCTGCTGAATGGCATTTTGAGACGGAAGAAAACGCCCCGTTAATACTGTATGGTGTGCTGGACGACGGGGAAGTTAAATACGCCATTAAAATACCATATGCGCTTTCTATCTTGGCTCACGGTTCACCAAGTGCTGAAGTCATCGGGTTAGATCAATTTCCCGAAGAAGATATACCTCCACTATACATCCATTATCTCTTTGATATTATGGTAACGATTGGAATGCTGTTAATGGCATTGTCGGCTATATACTGGATTGGTATGTGGCGAAAATGGTCATTTGTCGAGTCTCGCTTATTCCGTTGGCTAATTGTTATAGGAGGACCACTCGTTTTCATTTCACTCGAAGCGGGTTGGTGGTTAGCGGAAGTGGGACGTCAGCCGTGGATATTACGTAATATTATGCGTACTGCTGAAGGTGCAACAACTAGTGGGCAAGTACCGACTATGCTTGTACTCTTTGCGCTTCTCTACTTGGTTCTCGGTATCGGTAGTGTGGTTGTATTAAGGAGAATGTTCATCCGGAATCCGGTAGAACAAGAAATCTTAGATCGGCAGCAGGAGAAAGGCGGTGACATCCGATGAATATCGAAATTCTAGGGATTACGGTATTGTGGGTGTTTTTGTTCGGTTACATTATAATTGGTGCGATTGATTTTGGAGCTGGATTTTTCAACGCATACAGTTTATTTACGGGCAGACAGCGAATATTGACTAATGTCATTCAGCGCTATTTATCACCAGTCTGGGAAGTAACGAATGTCTTTCTAGTATTTTTCTTCGTGGGAATTATTGGATTCTTCCCAAAAACCGCCTTTTATTATGGCACCACATTGCTAGTCCCGGTTAGTTTTGCCATTATTCTTCTGGCAGTCCGTGGTTCCTACTATGCATTTGAAACGTATGGAGCCCGTGGTCACAAAGGATATTCTTTTGCTTACGGTTCGACGGGTTTATTACTTCCGGCATCACTGTCAATCGTATTGACGATTTCTGAAGGTGGATTTATTGAGTTAGTGAATGGACAGCCGGTTTTAGATTACTGGAAGTTGTTCACTAGCCCACTAACATGGTCGATTGTAGTGCTCAGCATAGCGGCAACACTTTATATCTCATCCGCATTTTTGACGTGGTATGCGAATAAAGCCGGGGATCGGGAGGCAACGCAACTTTTAAGGAAATACGCGCTTATCTGGGCATTGCCGACGATCATCGCAGCTGGCGGGATTATATTTGAATTGCGTAAGCACAATCCGCTACATTACGAGAGTATTCAAACGTTTTGGCCTATGTTTCTGATATCGTTTATCCTGTTTCTAGGTACGGTTTTCCTAATTTGGAAACAGCGTCATTATGGTGTGGCAGTCGGATTATTAATAGGACAATTCATGTTTGCTTTCTTTGGCTATGGCGCATCGCATTATCCATACTTGCTCTACCCGTACTTGACGATTTACGATAGCTTTACGAACCAAGCAATGGCGATTGCTTTAATCATTGCATTCATATGTGGATTATTATTGCTAATTCCATCGCTTTATTTACTATTACGTATGTTCTTGTTCAATAAAGATTATGTAAAAGGAAAAGAAAATCACCATGCATAAGGAGGCAATAAGATGAATGAATTTTTGATTTTCTATGCGCCTTTTCTAGTCATCATCGCGGGTATCGTTTTATCGTTCTTTGTTGTCTTGAAAGACGATGCAGTGACAAGAAATGAGTATAAAAACAGTAAAGAAACAGACGTGTGATTACGTCTGTTTTTTTGTTTGCCTCCCCGTGTTACACTAGAAGTATCTGAAAGATGGAGGAAAAATCATGAGCTTTGCAGTAAATAAAAATGAAAAAATACGAGTGACAATAGAAGATCTGACACATGATGGGGCAGGCGTTGCGAAAGTAGAAGGCTATCCATTATTTATTCCAGGAACGTTGCCTGGAGAAACAGTCGATGTACATGTATTGAAGACATTGAAGAAATATGGTTTCGCGAAGTTAGTAAATATCGTGGAACCATCCCCATCTCGTGTAAAACCACCTTGCCATGTATTCCCGACATGTGGTGGCTGCCAATTGCAACATTTGTCCTACGAGAGCCAGTTGATTCAGAAACGCAAATCGGTACGCGATGTAATGGACCGGATCGCTAAACTTCCAGACGTGCCCGTGCATGAAGTAAAAGGAATGGATGATCCGTGGCGTTACCGCAATAAATCACAAATACCATTTGATACGGAGAACGATCGCATAATTGCTGGCTTCTATAAAGCCCGTACACATCACATAGTCGATACAGATGTTTGTCTGATCCAAACGAAAGAAGCAGACGAACTGATGACGATGCTTAAGTATAAACTTCAACAGCTTGGTATCGAGACGTATGACGAACATACACACAAAGGTATGCTGCGTCATGTAATCATTAGAAAAGCACGTCAGACGGGTCAAGTGATGGTTGTACTCGTGACGCGACATAAAAAATTCCCGCAAAAAGACGCAGTAGTCCAATTAATTCAGCAACAATTACCGAATGTGACGTCCATTATGCAAAATGTGAATACAGCGAATACGAATGTCATCATGGGCAATGAAATGGTCCATCTATATGGTACGGATGTCATCATTGATCGGATTGGAGAGACTGAATTCGAAATTTCAGCACGTTCTTTCTATCAAATAAATCCCGTTCAAACGGAAGTGTTGTATCAACAGGCACTTGATTACGCGAACCTAACTGGAAATGAAACAGTAGTGGATGCGTATTGTGGAATAGGAACGATTTCATTGTTCTTGGCAAAGCAAGCGAAGGAAGTATACGGAGTTGAAATAGTACCACAGGCGATAGAAGATGCAAAGCGTAATGCGGAACTAAATGGTATTACCAATACACATTTTGAAGCAGGCCCAGCAGAAGAGATTATTCCAAAGTGGTACGCGCAAGGTAAGCAGTTTGATGTATTAGTCGTCGATCCGCCACGTAAAGGGTGCGATGAAAAATTGTTAGAAACCATTTTAACTTATAAACCAAAAAAGATTGTGTATGTGTCTTGTAATCCAGGAACATTGGCGCGAGATTTACGCATTCTTGAGGATGGGGGCTATCGCACGAAGGAAGTTCAGCCGGTAGATATGTTTCCTCATAGTAGTCATGTGGAGACAGTCGCTTTGATAGAGTTGAAATAACTTGGCGGCAACGAGGTAGTGACTTTGGTAGAATATAGGTGTTTGTTTAAAATCCTCTCTGACAGGTTGTTGAGAGGATTTTTGACCGTTTATGCTATCGTACTGTTATGTGAAATTCAAAATGTGCGATGCTGTATTTGAATAAATAATAAAAAAACGATTGAAGAAATATCGTAAATATCGACTTCATGTTACAATAACTGAATTAGTTAAGAATGGGAAGGAGGGTACTCAAATGGCATTAGGCATATTGGAGATCATGTATATAGTTTTAATAATCCTAGCAATAGGAATGCAAGTCGTATTATATAAAAGTAAAACCAATAACAGTATAATCATAATCAATATGTTATTTGGCCTGCTTTTATCCTACCTAGCGTTTACATCTTTTCCTACAAACTTTACAATTCAAAGGACTCTGGCCATCGTAATGGGGATTGTAGCTGTATTGGCAGTTGTTATGAAGTTTAGAAGTGAAGAGCTTGTGTTTTTAAGTAAAATTGCGTTCTCAATTTCTATCGTGGTTAGCTTAGCGTTGCTTTTTTTATAAAAATTCTTCTACTATGAACATAAAATGCCTATTCGCTTAGGTGAAAGAGACAAAACAGTAAATTGAAATTCAGCTGATCAGCTTACAACATTCGATGAATTTGTATTCTTATAGAGAAGGATGAATCGAATAGAAACGAAAAAGACAAGGCACCGTGCAAATGGCTGCCTTGTCTTTTTACTTTTCCATCATAGCAACAGTGCATTTCATAAACTAGAGATATTTATTGTCAGCGGTATGTGAGGACTCCATTTCTTCTGCGATAGCCTTCGTTTCATGAATTGTACCGTGCGGATGATTTGGCGGTGCATAAATAGAATACAATTTGATAGGAATAGTACTTGCGTTTAGTAAATTATGCCAAGCACCAGCTGGAATAATAATAATATTATGATCTTGAACGTGTCGCTCGAAATCTACTTGATCTTTTCTACGTCCTATCTGAACCATACCCTGCCCTTCCTCAATCCAAATAAATTGATCGATATGTGGGTGCATTTCCAAACCAATATCCTCTCCCGGTGCAATACTTATAAGTGTGAGCTGCAAATGGTCACCTGTCCATAATACGGTGCGAAACGTTTGGTTGCGTTTTGTTGCTTCTTCGATATCAATCGTGAAAAGCATAGGACCATGATCTGTTCGACTACGGTGTGATAGTACAGATGAATATTCGGCTTGATTCATTGGTTGTAGAGGAAACAAGTGAAAACAAGGACATACATATACTGGCTGATCTCCACACACTAATATGAAATTAGAAACAGATGGATTGATCACGCTCATTCATTTCTTTATGTTTTCATCATAGTTTATGTCTTACATACTGTGCTGTGTTTAATTGAAAGTCATAGAGAAAAGAGAGTATACAGCTAAACCTATGGTGGTTAGAATTCACAAAGTGGTCATATGTAAGCGGTTCATGTTTGAATGAATTGTGAAAGTCTTCACAATGTACCCAAATCGTTTACTAAGGATAGTATACTAAAGGTAACAAGAGAAGTTGGTCATGAATTCTCTTTTAAAGAATCAAAATACAACCAAAAAGGAGACTGAACAACATGTGGGTTATCACATTGTTCGAAACAGAAAAAGTACGGATCTTTGAATATGCAGAGAAAGCAGAAGCTACAACTGCCATGGAGATGTTCAATGAGTACGCTGTTTTATCCTATACAAAATAAAATCACTAAACATACACATAGCCAACAATACTGAATGATAAAAAAGTAATAGGGAGGCTGAACAACGTGTGGGTAATAACTTTATTTGATCAAGCGAATGTACGAATCTTTGAATATGCTGAGAAGGTTGATGCAATGAACGCAATGAAGAACTTCAGCAAATATGCCGTCCTTTCGTACACTAAATAAGCAGTTAACACTTTAACCGTAGCGAACGTAGCTACGGTTTTTTTACATTTTAATTGAATTGAAATATGTATAATTGCAGATATAAGTTCGCAACTCCTGTCGAAAGAAATAATTTTGTGTTGATAAAAAAATTAAGTATTACTTTAATAATATGCATAATTTATACGTGAGTACTAAGAAAACGTTTGCAGACACAACTTTGCCATATGTAAGCGTTTTGACTTTGAATGATTTGTGAAAAGCTTCACATATCGGTTTCTTTTGTTGTAGAACAGAGTATGATAAGAGTATCAAAAGAAATTGGTTAGCAGATTCCATTCAAGGAACTATGCTGCCAAACAAAAGGGAGACTACACAATATGTGGGTTATCACATTGTTTGACCAAGCAAACGTAAGGATCTTTGAATATGCTGAGAAGGTTGAAGCAACAAATGCAATGAAAAACTTTAACAATTACGCAGTCCTAACATACACATACTAAGCGTTAGTTTTTATATCGATACACGAATACAAATTAAAAGGAGACTGACAAACATGTGGGTAATTACATTATTTGATCAAGCAAACGTACGGATTTTTGAATACACTGAGAAGGCTGAAGCAACAAACGCAATGAAGAATTTTAGCAAATATGCAGTACTCTCTTACACAAACTAAGCTTTAGTTTCATAAACAGAACATCAATACAAATTGAAAGGAGACTGGAAACCATGTGGGTAATTACATTATTTGATCAAGCAAATGTACGGATTTTTGAGTATGCTGAGAAAGCAGAAGCGACTGATGCAATGAAGAACTTTAGTAAATACGCCGTTCTTTCATACACAAAATAATTTTACGAAAACATAACCGTAGCCATTCAGCGCTACGGTTTTTTTATGCACCCATACTATTTATTAGCTAAAACATTGATTCTCACATAATCTACTATGCTAGAATACGACTATATCAACGATGACGTCAGGCTAGTAAAGAAGGGAATTATATGTTTAGTAGTTTGAATATCTTTTTACAACGATGGATTGCCATCTTAACGCCTCTTAGCTTAGTGTTCGGTGTATTGTTTCATCAGGTAGGGGAGCAGTTATTATTTATCGTCTCTTGGTTGTTTGCGTTTATGACGTTCGTAGGCAGTCTAGGTATGAATGTCAAAGAAGTGCGTATGGTAAGGAAGTATCCCGCCGTAGTACTCGCAAGTATCACCTTTCTGCATATAGTAATGCCTGCGTGGGCTTACTTTTTATCCATAATCTTTTTTGATGACCATTTATTAACGGTAGGCTTTGTGTTGGCGGTAGCTATTCCAACAGGTGTTACGAGTGTGATTTGGGTAACGATCTCGAAAGGTAATCTACCTTTATGCTTATCTATTATATTAATTGATACATTACTAGCACCCATCATTTTACCAGCTATTCTATATTTCGTCGTAGGAGAAAGTGTAACAATTGATACGATGTCACTGATACTTAATTTACTTTGGATGATTGTACTACCAACCATACTAGGTATCACGTTAAATGAACTATCAAAGGGAAGCATTCAGAAGAAATGGGGACCTCGTTTAGCTCCATTCTCTAAACTAAGTCTGTTTGCGATTATAGCGATCAATGGTAGTGCGGTAGCGCCTTATGTTCAGAAGGTTTCTTTTGAACTTGCCGGCGTTATTGCCCTAGTACTGTTCATAGCGTTAACGGGCTATGCAAGTGCTTTATGGATCGCGCATGTACTATGGAAAGATCCAGTGATTGCTACTACATTCATATTTGTGGGAGGCATGCGAAATATTGCAACAGGTGTTGTCATTGCGACAACGTTCTTCCCAGCGAAAGTCGTCATGCCGATTGTTTTCGGTATGCTATTCCAGCAAGTACTTGCCTCTGTATACAATAAGGTAGCGAACTGGTATGGAAGACGTTATTTCGGGATCAATGAAGGGGTATAAAATAAAACAACTGCCGTTATTCTGAATAACAGAACACGGCAGTTATTTTTATTTTTTCTTCTTCTTATTTTTCGGCCTAGATCCAAACTCTGCAGAAAATTCTTCTGCTGAATGCCCCTCGGGATGTTGATTATTACTGTTACTCGCTTCTTTGTTTTTATTTTCATACGTATTCAACGGGTTGTGTGTCCGTTCATTCATGGTTTTTTTATTATTTTTATTCGTCATGTTCGTCCACCTCCTACCGATTAGATTGAGCAAAATCCGAAATTTTATACAACAATTGACGATATCAAAAGAAGTCAGAAAAGTATTATCATGACTAAAAAGAGATGGAACGATAAGTATGAACAATCTAAACAACTAGACATACTAAATGAGCAGAACGAACAAGCATTGATTGCGATCCACGATGCAGCTGAAAAAGGAGACTAAGGAAGTACTAGGTGTTCTAGATGAACTAGGACAAGTAGGTAAGCAAATCGCTTTTATTTATGAATTACATGATGCATAGCAAATAACTTTGTTGTTTTCCTCTTCAGAAAGACAGCACCAAACTGGGCGTTTTTGATAAAGCATTGCTATCTATGGCCCCATTATTTATAATGAAATAGTCTGTAAATTGTATGTGTATGCAGGCTACTACATAATTTAAGGAGAAAATATTTATGGACCATATGGGAATACTTTCGCTTATACCACCGATCGTCGCGGTTGTCTTAGCGATCATCTCGAAGAATGTCATCATTGCTTTATTCTCAGGTGTCTTTATTGGTGTGCTTCTCCTCGTTGGCGGTAATCCGCTAACCGCTACTACTTCTACGATAGGAGATTATATATTTCCTCAATTAACTGACGGTTATAATGCAGCTGTATTAGTTCTTCTATTTTTTATTGGAGGATTTGTGGCGCTAATGGAAAAATCCGGTGGCGGTGCAGCACTTGCCACATCTTCAGCAAAGTTTTTTACTACTCGGGCTAGAGCGCAACTGGGCGCATGGTTCGGTGGGATTATTATCTTCTTTTCAGACTTGGGAACACCTTTGATTGTGGGGCCGGTTTTTGAAAAGATTTTTGATAAAGCCAAGATTTCACGTGAAAAACTTGCGTGGATTATTGATTCTACTTCTTCACCGGTAGCAGTTTTAATTCCGTTTATTGGGTGGGGCGTTTATATTATGGGATTAATTCGTGCGGAATTCGACAAGCTTAATATTACTGATTCTGAATTCAGTACACTTGTTGCAGTGATCCCATTTCAATTCTATGCCATATTAGCTGTTCTTTTAGTCCCGGTGATAGCCTTAACGAAACTCGATTTTGGACCGATGGCGAAAGCAGAGCAGCGCGTACGTGAAACAGGTCAGTTATATTGGGCTGAATCAAAGCCTTTGCGTAAACCGGAAGTTACCAATGAATATACGACTGGGAGCCGCGCAATCTTAGTGTGGCTACCACTACTAGTTCTATTTATTACTTTATTCGGTTTGCTTGTTTCTTACGGATTTCCGTTCGAACCGGTACCAGGTGGAGATTTCCGTGTGTCACTTAGTACGGCCTATTTATTTGCCGCCATCACAATTGTATTGCTGATGCTGATTTTTAAAGTCAAAAAGTTTGGCGAAACTGTTGATATTTATACAACGGGCATGCAAAAAATGGTCTATGTCGCGACAACGCTTGTGCTAGCATGGGCACTTGGCCAAGTCATTGGTGAAATGGGTACGGCAAATTATATCGTAGAAATGATGAAAGGAAATATTCCAGCCTTTATCATACCTGCAATATTATTTGTTGTAGGTGCCATCATGGCAATTGCATCTGGTACTTCATGGGGTACATTTGCCATCATGCTTCCGATTGCTATTCCAATGGCAGTTGCATTAGATGCACATCTGCTCGTTTGTATTGGAGCAGTGTTATCAGGAGGGATTTTTGGAGATCACTGTTCTCCGATTTCCGACACAACCATCTTATCCTCAACCGGTGCTGGCGCAGACCACATCGATCACGTTAAAACACAATTCCCTTATGCTTTATTGAATGCTGTTGCTGCATTCATTGGATTTGTAGTAGCAGGGATAACAGGTAGTGTATATACAATTTTCTTATCGGTTGCGATTATTATTGTTGTAGCATGGATATTATCCAGGAGACAGGAAAAAAGTTTAACTAGTTAAATAGTAAAGGCAGTGTATTACTCGTGTGAGGATGCACTGCTTTTCTACTTGAAAAAATTCACAGCTCTAATTACCTTGTAATATTCATTTCAGCGGGCATACTACAGTTGAGGGAATAAGGAGGATGATTGGATGAGTATTAGCGAAGAATTGAAAAAGTTGAAAGCATTTCACTGTGATGATCGATGTGTGCTATCAGTATACTTAAACACGAATCCTGCAGATCCTGAACAACAACAAGCTGCATGGAGAATTCATTTGAAATCTGGTTTGAAAAGGCTTGATGAATATCTTGTCGCATCCGGAGATGAAAAAGAATTGACTGCATTTCGTTCATTGAAAGACCGTGTGATGAAGGAAATTGAAGATAAGCAAAATGATTTGGCGAAAGGTGCTATCATTTTTGCAGCAGCAGATCCTGAAATTTGGTCTGTTCATTATGTTCAAGTGGCAGTCAAGACGAGTTTCCATTGGGAAAACCAAGCGATGACGAATGAATTGGGGTATATGTTACAAGCATATCCAGAAGCGGGAATTATACTCCCGAGTTACAGTAATGTCCGGATTTTGGATACAGCAATGGGGAGAGTCCATGACGAAACAGTGTATGAATTTGATTCGGGTCTCGATGTCTGGAAAGAACAAAAAGACATCAAGTCTTCCATACAGCGGGGAGTAGGAGGACATACAGACGGATTTGATCAGCGATTGAAAGAAAATCTGGATCGTTTTTATAAAGACATGGGCTCTGTTGTCGGTAATATGAAAAAGAAGCGTGGATGGAAAGAAGTGCATGTGGCGGGGGAAGCGGAATTGGCCAAAAGCTTCGCGTCCATCTTACGCGAAAAGCCCGAGAGCTGTATTCAT
This sequence comes from Sporosarcina sp. P25, assembly GCF_002743235.1. Lineage (NCBI taxonomy): Bacteria > Bacillati > Bacillota > Bacilli > Caryophanales > Caryophanaceae > Sporosarcina > Sporosarcina sp. P25. Next base: position 56,086 of record NZ_PDYV01000012.1, on the reverse strand, counting down.
AAAAACTTTGGAAAATCGAACAATAATCACGTCATCCAAAAGATTTTCGAATCCCGTTAAGTAGACTGAAAAAAGGATGTCCCAGAAGTCAATGACTTTTAGGGGCATTCTTTTTTGTGGTTTTAAAATTTTAGGCATAATAGAAGCTGTTAGTGAGAAGGAGGGGAAAGTTCCAGTTTAGGTCCGCATTTTCGGGGGAGTACGTCTATGTAGTTCAAAATGTAACCCCAATATCTTTCCAATTTATCAATATCATTTTATATCCTTACATTACAGAATAATAACTAAAGTAATTTTAGAATATTAATAGTATACTAAGTTCTAAAGAGGGGGGAATAATATGGGGAGAGGTAGAAAAATTACGCTGTGGGCGCTTAGTATACTATCTATTATAGCTGTGCTTGTCGCTATATTTGCAAACGCTTACATCCTGAAGTCGAAACCGCTTGAAGCAGGAGAGCACCAAGTCTCATTCATTGAGCAAGAAGTAGTCATTACACGGGATCAAAATGGAGTCCCACATATCAACGCTGCTTCGGATGAAGATCTGTACCGAGCGCAAGGTTATGTGCAAGCGCAAGACCGTTTATTCCAAATGGACTTAGCACGCAGACAGGCGAGTGGTCGTCTGGCAGAAGTCATCGGGGATAAGGCTGTCGATACGGATAAGTTATTTCGTACGTTTAGTTTGCGAAATGCTGCGGAAGCTTCATATGAAGGATATGGAGAACATGCAAAAGCGGTGCTTGGCTGGTATGCAGAAGGGGTCAACGCATTCATTGAGGAAGCTACATCTGAAAAGAAACTGTCCTATGAATTTGCACTTCTTGGATATGAGCCTGAAGAGTGGACACCGGTCGATTCATTAACGATAGGGAAGTATATGGCGTATGACTTAGGTGGAAGATGGCAACCGCAAGCATTCCGCCACTGGGCGATTAATGCATTTCCAAAAGAGAAAGTGAAGGATTTATTCCTGACGTATCCCGAAAATGCAGAATCTATCATGACAGCTAATAAAGAACATAACGTAGAGGTGGCGGGACGTTTTCTACCGGAACTTTCACCACCTGAATTCAATGGTAGTAACAACTGGGTAGTATCAGGAGAAAAGACGGCTTCCGGTAAACCATTACTAGCTGATGATCCGCATTTAGGACTCAGTACACCGTCAATTTGGTATCAGATGCATTTACAATCTCCAGAGCAGAATGTTGAAGGAGTAATCTTTGCGGGCATACCAGGAATCATTTTAGGAAATAATGAAGATATTGCCTGGGGTGTGACGAACGTTGGACCAGATGTGCAAGATCTTTATATTGAAGTTCCGCATCCAAGTGAAAAAGCCCAATTCCTTTATGATGGCAAGTGGGAACAGGCAGAAGTGCGAAATGAGACAATTAAAGTAAAAGGGGCCGAAGATGTTCCATATGAAGTAATTGTCACAAAACACGGTCCGATTATTTCAGATGTGATGTATAAAAAAGAAAATCCCGATGCATTATTCTCTATGCAGTGGACGGCACTCGAACCCACACTTGAACTCGAAGCGATTATGGAGATGAATAAATCATCAGATTGGGAAAGCTTCGAGAAGGCATTAGAGAAGTTTCACGCCCCGGCACAGAATTTCGTCTTTGCTTCGACGGACGGCACAATCGCGTATAAAGCGAATGGTCGCATTCCCATTCGTAAACAAGGTGACGCACAATTGGCAGTGCCAGGAGATTCTTCCGACTACGGTTGGGAAGGCTATATTCCATATGATGAGCTACCACGTGTCGTGAATCCTAAAGAAGGTTTTATCGCAACAGCTAATAATGAAGTAGTGGATGAAAAGTATCCATATCACATCACGAAGTTCTGGGCGCAACCATACCGCTTCGAACGGATTGCGGAAGTGTTGCGGGAAGGAGATAATTTCACGGTGGATGACATGATGAAACTGCAAATGGATCAAAAAAACCTCTACGCAGCTGAATTCCTTGATTCCATGATTAAATCAGTAGAGAACAAAGACCAATCCGGTGACTTTAAAGAAGTATTGAATACGTTGAAGCAATGGGATCAAGTCGATTCAAAAGATAGCAGTGCTCCACTAGTTTTTCATAAGTGGATGAAACAACTGCAAATTGATATGTTCCGCGATGAAATGCCGGCAGATGTCTATGAACTAATGCCAGGCAAAAACCAAATTACAGACGAACTTCTACGTAAAGGCTATAGCGGAGAAGAAAGTGTCTGGTTAGATGAGAAACAAGGCATCGATCAATGGGTGTATGATTCATTCAGTAATGCAATGAAAAAAATCGCCAATGACTATGGGGACAAACAACAAAAATGGTCATGGGGCGACTATCATCAACTGACATTCCCTCACCCACTTGCAAGCGCATCCCCCCTATTCGCAAAACTATTAAATCCTGAAAAACAACCGATTGGCGGATCCAATATCACAGTACAAGCCGCTGCCTTCAAAGACGACGGCTCCGTCAACCACGGTGCATCATGGCGTTTCGTTGCCGACCTAGATGATTTGTCCAAAACCTATCATGTCGTCGGACCTGGTCAAAGCGGACATCTGAAATCCAAATGGTTCCACGATCAAGCAGAAGACTGGGCAAAAGGCCGATACCACGAAACACTCATGACACAAGAAATCCCTGACGGCCGTGTACTTACGTTGCAACCGTCCGGTAAATAACGGAAAGTGGATTATTAGCTAATTATGTAGTGTAAGGCTGAAGACAAACTCCTGAATTAGGGGGTGTCTTTAGTCTTTTTTTTCATTTTAATTTTGCATCAAAACTAAAATGGAAGAAGCGACAATATATGATAAAAAAATTACTCACATGGTATACTATATGAATTCTAATTCGCACGGCACTATTGGAGGAATCGTCTAATGAAACATCTAGCAGGCGGCATACAATGGACCGTCTTTCTCATCGCATCATCTATTGCAGCCCCCATAGCCATCGCGCACGCCTTCGGTATGGACCCAGTAGCGACATCGCTATTTATGCAAAGAACCATATTCGTCCTTGGCGTTGCCAGTCTGATCCAGGCATTCTTTGGACATAAAATGCCAATCAACGAAGGGCCCGCAGGCTTATGGTGGGGAATTTATGTGGTCTATGCTGGAATGGTTGGCGTTTTTTATACAACGTCAACAGACGCCTTGCAAGCATTGCAAAGTGGGATGTTGTACAGTGGTGTCCTATTCATTATTCTCGCAGCCACGGGAATCATCACAAAAATGAAAGTGCTCTTCACGCCAGCGATCACGTTCACTTATTTAATGTTGCTGATCCTACAATTAAGCGGAACCTTCATGAAAGGAATGATGGGAGTAGAAGAAGTAGGAGACCATCTTGATCCAGTCATTTTCCTTGGAAGTGTCATGGTTTTATTCATCACGTTTATTGCGATGGCTAATAAACGCCCGTTCATATCTAAATATGCGATATTGATCTCCATTACACTTGGCTGGGGGATTTTCTTAATGTTAGGAAAAACACCAACCATCGCAAACGTGTCCGAACAGATAATCCAACTACCGAAAATGTTTGTCTATGGAAAACCTGTGTGGGATAGTGGTGTTCTCGTTACAGCGATCTTCATCACATTATTGTTAGTAGCGAATATGCTCGCGTCTATCCGTGTCATGGAACATTTATTGAAGGAGTCTTTCCAAATCAAAGCGCCAGATCGATTACGCCAAGGAGCCTTTGCTTCAGGATTCATCCATCTGATCGCAGGGGCTTTTTCTGCCATTGGATCCGTACCGATTTCAGGATCTGCCGGGTTTGTCGGCACGACACGTATGGCGTCTATAAAACCATTTATTATTGGGAGTACACTATTAGTATTCATTACACTGTTTCCAAGTATCATGGCAATATTTGCAGCTTTACCAGCGTCCGTTGCATACGCTGTAACTTTCGCCATCTTTACGAAAATGGTATCAATGGCATTCAATGAACTCGATGCTGATCCGGAAAAAGAACGCGCGCGACAAGCCGTAGCATTTGGTTTAATGGTAGGTGTAGGTACTATGTTCGTACCAGCAGAAAGTCTTTCTCAACTCCCTGCCGTTGTAGCTTCAACATTATCTAACGGATTAATTACAGGAACGATCCTCGCAATCATTATTGAGCAATATATGATACGCAGAAGACAAAGGAATATGTCTAGTAAGATGTAAAAAAGCCCACAAAATTACACTGGGCTTTTTACGAATTATTTTCTTTTATCCTCCGTTGTGCGATAGACTTCTTTCAACGCATCCCGATACTCTTTACCGCTTGCATTTTCTCGAGCGCGTGAAGCTTCTTCGGCAGTTGCCTCAAACTCCATTCCCATTTCCTCATTGATCGTCCCTTTATGAAACAAATGACGTATATCTTTATCCATAGAAATCCCTCCTCGTCATAATATGGTTTAATTCGAGATAACCATACATAAAGAAGGGAATTTCATGGAAAGAAAGAGGGTTCATTATCAAATTGTCGAATGAAGTAAAGGAGTAAGACAATTCAGAGTAGGGAGTGGATTTGTATATGAGTAAAAAAGTATTGATTCTCGGCGGCGATGCCGTAGAAGCATTGGAAATTTTCTATCCGTACTACCGTTGTTTGGAAGAAGGATTCGACACAACTATTGCTTCGCCATCAGTAAAGAAATTATATACTGTTACCCATGATTTCATCGATGGAATGGAAACGTATGTTGAAAAGCCAGCGTATGGTTTGGATTCACATATTGCCTTCAAAGATGTCAATCCCGCAGACTATGATGCCCTCATTATTCCAGGTGGACGTGCACCGGAATATATCCGGCTAGACGAATCATTACCAGCCATTGTCCGCCATTTCTTTGAAGAGAATAAACCTGTGGCGGTAGTTTGCCATGCTGCACAGGTGTTATCTGTCATTCCGGATCTAATGAAAGGCAGAGAGTATACAGCATATATCGCATGTAAGCCGGATGTTACAGCAACTGGTGCCACATATATCGAAAAAGATCTTCATACAGAAGGAAATCTAGTATCAGGACATGCTTGGCCAGATCTTCCAGGCTTAATGAAAGAATTTATGAAAATGGTCAATAAATAAAACGCAAAGCTCATTAGGCTTTGCGTCAGACTGAAGACGTTTCCAGAAGTGGAATCGCCTTCAGTTTTTTATTTTGAATTTAGGAAGCAAGTAGAACAAATACTAAAAAGATGATAAAAGGAATCATTAATACTAAAAATAAACCGGTAACAATCATAATCGTACCAAATCCGCGCCATGAAGAAAAGTGATGGACAACCCCAATACCTTTAGATAAAATCACAGTACCGAAAATGCCTAACGCTAGTGTGAGTAAGTTGGTAAACAATAATACAATAGATAATGTTCCAAATACATCGTGATCTACACTATTCATCGTATCCACAAATAAGTTCTTACCGAAGATAATAACAAGTAGCAAATTAATCGGCATCATCCAAATCATCGGAATGGAAGCGATCGGCGACATTTGCACCATGTCTTTGAAATTCCCTTTACCTCCAAGCCATTTCCCTACCCAAGTGTATAGAGCAGAACTGATAAACACGCTGATAATAGTTCCGATGAACGACGACACGATACTAAGCATGATAATTAAAGGTAATGAAAGGTCAGGTAAGATATCCGTCTCAGCAAAGGATGTCATACCGACGCTGACTGAAACAAGGAACAAGATGAAAAAACTATAACTCCATGTTTTGTATTCGAGAACATAACGAATGGTTTGCTTAGGTTGTGTCCATATTGAAACGAGTGGGTTCAAAAGAAAACCTCCTTTATTTATAGTCTACTATACGTTCAAGAGCTACCATATGTTTCATAAAGTTGGTTTGAAATCCTTGGACATTAAAAATCAGTATAAATTTGCTATACTTTCCCTAGCAACTATTAGAGGAGGAATTATTCATGGCAAAATTATTTAGTCCTTATACTATACGCGGCGTCGAGTTCAAAAATCGTATCGCCATGGCACCGATGTGTATGTATTCTTCACATAATCAGAATGGAAATGTAGAAGATTGGCATAAAATTCACTATGCAACACGTGCGGTAGGACAAGTTGGCCTGATCATCGTTGAAGCAACAGCCGTTCAGCCACGAGGAAGAATCTCAAGTGAGGATTTAGGGATATGGTCAGATGAGCATATCGAAGGTCTAACTGAAATCGTTCGTTTGATGAAACAGCATGGTGCCCGTACTGGTATCCAATTAGCGCATGCAGGAAGAAAAGCAACAGTGGACGGAACCATTCATGCTCCAAGCCCCATTGCATTTAATGAAGAGTATAAAACACCAGCAGAAATGACTATTGCTGACATTGAAGAAACAATCGAAGCATTCAAACAAGGGGCAATCCGTTCCAAACAAGCTGGTTTTGACGTGATTGAAATCCATGGTGCACATGGTTATTTACTCAATGAGTTCTTGACTCCACTATGTAATCACCGTGAGGATGAATATGGAGGATCAGCAGAAAATCGTTATCGTATACTAGGGCAAGTAATTGATGAAATCCGTTCTGTTTGGGAAGGTCCATTATTTGTCAGAATCTCAGCAGAAGATTATCAAGAGGGCGGCATGGATCCTTCACAATATGCAGAAATGGCCGGGTGGATGAAAGAACAGGGCGTCGATCTGGTCGATGTGAGTTCTGGTGGTGTAGTCCCAGCTACTATCCATCCATTTCCAGGCTATCAAGTACCGTTTGCAGACGTCATTCGTCAGCAAGCAAATATTGCAACGGGTGCGGTAGGATTGATTACGTCAGCCCTACAAGCGGAAGAAATTCTCCAGAACAATCGTGCGGACATTGTTTTGCTTGCCCGTGAATTATTGCGTGATCCTTATTGGGCATATACAGCAGCAAAAGAACTGAATGTAGAAATCGAAGCACCCGTTCAATATAAACGTGGGTGGACATATTAATCCATTCGTCCTGTAATTCATGTTTTATCATCAAAAAATAATCATTTTCGCTATCGCTGAATAGCAAACAAAGAATCGGACATACTGTTGCTATGACGGGAGGCGATTTTATGGAAGACTATACATTTACGGATGCAGTGCTGCAAGATTACAAAACTGGTATGGGCGCAATGAGTGAACAATTGCCTAAGTTAATGAAATCATTCCACAAATTCACAGAGGTCAGTTTTGAAGAAGGAGAAATTAGCCAGAAATATAAGCAACTTATTGCACTTGCAGTAAGTGTCTATGCACATAGTGAGTATTGCATTATTTACCATACAAAAGCTTCTATGGATGCAGGTTCAACAGTTTCAGAAGTATTGGAAGCTGTAGGTGTCGCTGCAGCGCTTGGCGGAGGTAGTGCCTTAAGTCAGGCAGTTACATTGGTTATGCAGACGATAGATGAAATACAGGAAAATCCAAAACCTCTACAATGAAAAAACACCTTGTCGAATGAAATCGATAAGGTGTTTTTTAGGTGGAATGTAGATACCTATTCAACTGTATTGAATCAAATAGTACGGAAATGAAAGTGAATTTACTACTCATAATGCCTTATTGTCTTCTATATACTATATAGGTTCCTACTGACGAAACCTATATTCGAAATACATATGTGTTAAATTGTAAACAACAGGGTAAAGGATATACAACATAGTAAGTTAGAGGGGGATGAAACGTTGATTCAAACGTCAAACGCTTTATTAACAAAGGAAGACTTTGCAGAACGTAATGATTTACCAGAATGGTTACTTAGAGAATATCAGACCTTTCATACTATCGTGACCGATAAAACATTTCCATGCTATTTTGGAATGGCTGGCGAAAATAAGGGTGAACTACGATACGCCTATGTGTCTCAAGATGACTGGTCGAACTTGGCACAGGCATTGGAAGCCTTTTTGACACTATTCGAAAATCCAAAGCATAAGCGCCATGGTCTGTTTGTATTTGTTGAACCCTTTGAAAAAGAGGGAACAATAGAAGAGTATCGACAGCAGTTTTGGGATATTTTGCAGTATTTACATACAGAAGATAAAGAACAATGGCCTGCTGAAGCACCACGGGATCCCGATCATTATCTGTGGGATTTCCATTTCCAAGGTGAACCGATTTTTGCTTTCGGGAATGCACCGGCCTATAAGCAACGGAAGACACGAGATCTAGGAAACGCAATGGTCATCGGGTTTCAGCCACGCAAGATTTTCAAAGGCCTAACAGGTACAGAAAAAGGTGGAATTAACTCGCGAGAGAAAGTTCGTGAACGTGTAGAGTTATGGGATGACCTACCAAAGCATCCGGACATTAGCCACTATGGAGACCCAACACATAACGAATGGAAACAGTTTTTTATCGGCGATGACAGCGTGCCACTTACAGGAAAGTGTCCATTTACTCATAAGGATATGTAGACATAAGACGTCTCAGTAGTCGTAAACTTACGGTTGTTGAGATGTCTTTTTATCATGCATACTAGATATTCGTTCGGAAAGAGCTCTTACTACTATACGAGGAGTGGTTAAATGAAAAAACACCATCATGAAGTTCGGGGGTTGTTAGTAGATGATGAAACGCGCTGCATTCATTACACAGCAGAAACAGACCGAATTGCCATCAAGTTCTATTGTTGCGATACCTATTTCCCATGTCACGTATGCCATGAAGAAACAGGTTGCGATCATCACGCAGTTTGGCCGGCTAGTCAATTTGACAAGAAAGCAATACTTTGTGGTACGTGCGGTCATGAACTAACGATTAACGAATACTTTCATAGCTCCTATCAATGTCCTTCTTGTAAGAAGAACTTCAATCCAGGTTGTGGCCAGCATAAGGAATTGTACTTTGAAAATGAAGCAAGTAGCTGAATAGTTTTAGCGACGACCAACAGGGAACGCTAAATTAAACAAGTAAAGTGAAGGGTTTGCATGAAAATAGCGTCTATAAGTACAGAAGAATTACTGTTATTTGCCGAAGTGGCGGATGAGAAAAGGATCTTCAGCCAAAGCCGGCGAGAAGATCCTCTTTTTCATTCCAAATACTGTAGTATTTCTTCAATTGCTAGTTCACCGGCAATTTCCCAACGACTCTTATCACGGATTTCTGCATCGCGATCTAATGGTTCCTGGAATTGATTGAGTGAACCACTTATTAAAGAACTTGAGTCAGGATCTAGCCCCGTATTGACCACATGTTTGATCACGTATGGCTTTTTGAATTTAATGGATGTGTTGAAATCATCAAGTTCGCCGTCATGGACTACAAAGGGTACACGTAAGTAAATGGTTTCTCCAGCTTCCCTATGAAGGATGGAATCGAAACTACCTTTATGATAATCCCAGCCACCACCAAAATGATACCCGTGCTGATCCACTTTATCCCGTAAAGTCCCAAAACAAGCTAATTTGCCTTCAATTGGCGTATCTAATTCCAGCATGACATCACTCCTTTTTATCAGCATTCCTTACTAGCAAAAATTTATACATCCCATAAATAATTTAATGAAAAGGTTTCTATTTTAAAAAACTGGGGTAAATGTATCAACACGACGATATAAGAGTTCTAAATAATTTACTACAACACTAGGAGGAGATTTATATGGGTAAGAATAGATATATTGGAATGTACTTTAATGAAACAGAATTGGTGAACCGTCTAGATGAGCTAAAAAAAGAAGGATGGCCTGAAGACGATATTTATGTAGTTGTAAAAAATGAAGATCAACTAACTATGCTTAGAAGTCGTACAGATGCAGAAATTAAATCAGCAGACGATTCATGGTGGGATCGCTTTATGGGCTTTGTATCCGGAGAAGACCATGTACGTCGTATGGTAGATAGCCTGGAGTTTGGAACAGAAGACACAGTAAAATACTATGAGCAAATCGAACAGGGTGGAATGTTGCTATATGTTGATTCCGGTGAAGCAAATCGCCATTATATGAACAACACCGAGTTCTATGGTAGAGATGGAAAAAGTACAGACGTGAATCTTGGAGCAAACGGTTTGAGTGTAACAGACCAAGAATTGAATGGCGGAGATCCGGCATTCAGATTGAATCAAACGCTTCCTGATCAAACACTCAACCATCACAATCGAGACATAGATTCTGGACTTCATACAAGCGAACATGCTTTCTCTGGTACAGATACAGATGAAGAACGTTTACGCTTACACGAAGAACGTCTTCAAGTGGATAAGCATGAAACACAGCGTGGAGAAATCCGTGTTGAAAAAGAAGTAGTGGAAGAACCTAGATCAGTAGATGTCAGCGTTTCACACGATGAAGTGACGATCGAACGTAGACCTGTTGTAGATGGGGGAGCTGGTCTTGAAGGACGCTACGGCAATGAAGCTGCAGCATTCAGGGAAGATGACGAGACAATTCGTATTCCGATTACTGAAGAACAAGTGGAAGTAACAAAGAAACCAGTTGTAACGGAAGAAATCATACTCAAAAAACGTGAGGTTGTAGAGAATGAAACAATTCACGAAACAGTGAAGCGTGAAGAAGTACACTTTGAAAAAGAAGGGGACGTAGAAGTTAAGGGTGATCAGTTGGATAAAGACCGTTTCTAAAAAGATATATAGCAAACATCTTGTCATTCCCTTTCTGTGTACTGTAGGATAGATGTAACAGCCAGAAAGGGGAGATGACATGTTTAAGCATCCAGGTATTGCCGCCGTGCTAAGTTTTTTCTGGACTGGCGTCGGTCAAATATATAATGGACAAATCCTTAAAGGGGTTTTACTTATTATCTTGCAAGGAATCAACGGTCTACTCATGTTTGTAGGTATCGGATTGATTACCTATCCCATTGTATGGATTTGGGGAATGTATGATGCCTATAAGACTGCAAAGCGTATGAATTATAATCAACAATGAAAAATGTCCCAGCCGGAAGTGGCAGGGACATTTTTCTGTTTCACTTATTTAATTTCCACGTAGAATAATTCAATACTAGTGCGAACATGACCCATCCGATATACGGGACCATTAATGCGCCTGCGGTACGATCAGTTTTATTGAATTCATAAGCTGTCATAGCAATTGTCCCTAACATAATCGTCATCTCGATCAGTGCAGTACCTCGTAAATTCCACTTGAAGAATAGGAAGGACCAAAGAAAATTAAGACCTAATTGAATATCATACAAAGGAGGAGCAGCTTTTGTGCCCTGCTTCATTTCTACGCGGTAATTCGCTACACCCATCATCGTGTATAAAGTCGTCCAAGCAATCGGGAATACAGCGCTTGGAGGAGAAAATGAAGGTTTCTCCAATTTAGCATACTGTTCTTGTGTATTGCGGTTGGCAAGATATCCGATAATCGATCCACCGACGACGGGAATCAAAACGTTACGCGTTAGCTTCTTCCAATCCAGTTCACTTTGTACTTTTAGCAATTCCAAAGAAAAACCTCCTTTTTAGAAAGTTTTCCCCTTTCGCTACTTACTAAACAGTTATCGTGTATTCGATGTATACATAACTTCACCAGCGACTATAGTCTTCTCTACTTGTACTTCAGCTATTCGATCCACTTCTACGGTGAAGAGATCTTCTTTTAAGACAGTGAAGTCTGCGTCAAATCCAACGGAAATCTTTCCACGTGAATTAGCTTTACCTATAGTAGCCGCTGCACCCGAAGTAAATAATTGTACTGCCTCATAGCGATTAAGTTTTTCATCTGGCAAATACCCTTCATGCTGTTCAAAACTCAATCTTCTTGTGATCGCAGCGTGTATTCCTAACAAAGGATTTGGGTCTTCAATAGGAGCATCTGATCCCCCGCCACAAATAAAACCTTTAGTTAGAAGTTTCTTCCATGCATACGCCCAGTCAAGCCGATCTTCACCAAGTCGGTCTCTAACCCAAGGGAAATCAGAAGGAACGAAAGCAGGCTGTATATCTATAACAATGGGAAGCCTTTGCATCCGCTCCACTAAATCATCACGTAATAAAATGACATGTATAAACCGATCTTTCTTGCCAACTGGAGCAGGATACTTTTCTATGACATCTAGTGCTCTTTCAACTGCTAAATCGCCAATCACATGTATGGCGACAGCTTCCCCATAGTATCTTGCCATTTTGACATGGTTCTCGAGCTCTTCATCAGTCAATACAGCTGTTCCTACATTATCGGGTTCATCGGAGTAAGGCTCACTTAAGAGCGCGGTACTGCCACCTAAAGCGCCATCAATAAAGAACTTCATTTCGCCAGGTTCTACCCACGGTTCATTATAGAAGGCATTGTTTTCCATCAAATCAGGAAATACGCTAAAATGACGCAGTAAGTGAGCACGGAATTTACGCTTACCACCGAGAACGTGATTGAAAGCTTTCAACGGCGTCTGATAGTGTCCGTAGTAACCTAAGTCATCGGTCACAACGCCAGTCAAACCAACAGATAGTAAATGATCAACAGAAGTTTCCAATGCTTTCGTTACATAGGCCACTGTTGGATTCGGTAAAAGTTGAAGTACTCGCTGCATAGCGCCTTCTTTCAATAATCCCGTTGGCTCTCCAGTATGATCACGCTCAATGACACCATCATCGGGATCAGGTGTATCTTTTGTGATACCTGCGAGTTCCAGCGCCTTTGAATTGACGATAGCGGCATGCCAACAAGTACGTTTTAATAGCATAGGTGAATCCGTCACAGCATCCAATTCATAGCGTGTGAAGATTTTCTTGTCAGGAAAATTATTCTCATCCCAACCTTCTCCAATAAACCACTCATCCTTTGGCAAATCTTTATACGCATTCAGGAGTAACTCCATCATGTCTTTTGAGGAAGTGGTGTTTGATAAATCAAGGCGTAATAACTTTTCACCTTGGCCAATTATGTGCATATGGTTATCGATAAACCCCGGGTATACAAAAGCACCCTGCAAGTCAATTTGTTCATCGGCCCAATCTTTTAATTCGTTATATGACCCAGTCGCTACTATTTTGCCATCCTTTGTCAGTAAAGCGTCTAGTGTATGTCCTTCATGTTGCATTGTATAAAAGAGTGCATTAAACCAAATCGTGATCATAATAAAACCTCCTAATCTTCCTATAGTAAATCGAGTAAGATCATTCGACATAATTTTCTCTATCAAAAAAACGGCTGTATTTACAGCCGTTTACTTTATTGTACATCCTACTATTGTAAAGTCACATTAATACATCTTCATATATCGTTCAAGCTCCCATGGATGTACTGTAATTCGGTAGCTTTCCCATTCTTGCTGTTTTGCTTCATTAAAGTTTGCATAAATATGTGAACCAAGTGCGTCTTGTATAATCAAGTCTTCAGATAAGGCGATGAGCGCATGGTCAAGATCTGTTGGTAATAACCCAATGTTATTTTCCGCAAGCTCATCTGCCTTCATTTCATAAATATTACGATTAACAGGGGCTGGCGGATTCAACTTGCGCTTAATACCATCAAGACCTGCTTTTAATATAACGGCCATTGCCAAATAGGGATTAGCAGAGGAATCGACAGAGCGCACTTCAACACGTGTACTCAATCCACGTGATGCGGGTATGCGGATCAATGGACTACGATTCTGTGAGGACCAAGCGACGTAGCAAGGCGCTTCATAGCCGGGTACCAAACGTTTATAAGAATTGACAGTAGGGTTCGTGATGGCAGTGAAACCACGAACATGGTCCAACACTCCTGCCATGAAATGATAAGCAGTCTCACTTAATTGACGTTCGCCATTTTCATCAAAAAAGACATTCTCACCATCTTTAAATAGAGAAACATTGCAGTGCATGCCCGAACCGCTCACACCGTATAATGGCTTAGGCATAAATGTGGCATGTAAACCGTGTTTACGCGCTATCGTTTTAACGACTAGTTTAAAGGTTTGAATATGATCGCAAGCTGTTAATACATCGGCATATTTAAAGTCGATTTCATGTTGTCCTGGCGCTGCTTCATGATGGGAAGCTTCCACTTCAAATCCTAATTCTTCAAGTTCCAAGACAATATCCCGACGACAATTTTCACCTAGGTCGATGGGTGCCAAATCAAAATAATCACCATGGTCATTCAATTCCATTGTCGGTTGTTTATTTGCATCTAGTTTAAAAAGAAAGAATTCCGGTTCAGGTCCTAAGTTGAAATCAGTGAATCCAAGCTCTTTCATTTCTTTAATGAGCCGTTTTAGATTTCCACGGGGATCTCCAGAAAAAGGTTCACCATTCGCCAAATAGACATCGCAGATTAAGCGCGCTACTTTTCCTGTACCTGATGGCCATGGAAATACCATCCATGTATCTAAGTCAGGTACTAAAAACATATCTGATTCTTCAATCCTTACAAAACCTTCGATAGAAGATCCGTCAAACATCATTTTATTGTCTAGCGCCTTTTCGAGCTGGCTGATCGGAATCTCTACATTCTTAATTACGCCAAAAATATCCGTAAACTGAAGACGAATGAAATTGACATGGTTTTCTTCAACGAATTGATAAATATCTTCTCTTGTTACGGTTTCCATCAGACCACACTCCTTATGATTGTTTGGTACGAATCTACTTCGCAACATTTTTCTATAATAAAGGTCAGGAGAATAGATTACAAGAATTTTTTGTTACTTTTTAAAAGAAAGTCATGACTTAAGTTGCTTATTTCTTTTAAAAAAGAAAAACACACTATATAAAAAGTTATAAAATCTATCTATTTTACTAATAAAAAATCAGTTAATAAAAACTAGTAATTATAAATAGGGAATTGGAACAGTCATAATTAGGTTATCTATAACGATTATTTAGTATGCAAAAGACTGCTTAGATGGCGGGGAATATTTTGTATATTTGATGCAGTATGTCGTGCAGAGTGTGAGATGTTTTAAGATTTCGCACGTTTTGAATGATCTATCATATGCTGATAAAGAAAGGGGTGGGTGTCTTGATTGAACACCAAAGCATATCTATAGATGGGCAGTCATTTCAAGCGGTCACGGTAAAATTGCCGAAAACAACGTTACTTACAGTTTCGAATGACAAAGGATATATTATGTGTGGTGCACTTGATGTAGGACTATTAAATAGTGTGCTAGCGGATCGCAAAATTGTTGCGGGTCGTGCTGTTGGCGTAAAAACGATTGAGCAATTGCTCGCAGCCCCGCTGGAATCCGTCACGCTTGAGGCTGAACAATATGGGATTTCAGCAGGTATGATTGGATCAGAAGCACTTTTGAAAATGGTATGAAAATTATTTTGAAGTAAAGAAAGAATCACTTCATCAAGGGTTTCTTATGAAATCAAAAGACCACAGCTCGCTCTTCATTCAAGAGTAGGCTGTGGTCTTTAATGCAATATAATTATTTTCCATCGAATTTCTCTTCGCTGGATGAACGATTTTTTGTCTCACGATGATTTCTTTCTTCTTCCTCTTCCATCCGAACATCTTCTAATGGTATGGCATCTACGGTCTGCATATCTTCATGCATATCATAAATACTTTCTTTATCGGTTTTTAAATTTTCAGGGTTATCCATATAACCGCCCTCTGCCTTGTCACGATCTTTTTCTGTAAATACTTTTTTCTCTTCACTCATACAGATCTGCTCCCTTGCAATTGAATGATTTAATCTGAAAAATTACCTAATAAACCTTTAGTTGGTTCAGATTTCTTCGCGTTGCCTTTACGATCTCCGCGCATAGGTGTGTCATTGAACTCGTCGAATTGCCGAGACAATTTGTCCCGCGCATCTTTGTTACGCATTAAATAGGCTGCACCTAAACCAATAGCTGTCAAAGCCATTCTTTTCTTCATATAGTGCTCCTCCTCGTTAGTGTTTCTTATATGTTGTCTTCCCAGTTTTCATTCATACTAAACAACTCAATTGGTTAAGAGATGTAACAAAAAACAGCCAGCGATTGAAAATATCCAATCACTGACTGTTCTTCTCAAACTATGCGGAAAATTTTATGTTGCGATTACTCCATACTGACGACATTGTACCCTCGTCGTATGCTTCTTGCATGTTACACTGCTTAACTTCTTTGAAGCAGGTATTTCACGTGCACTTACACAAAAAACTTCTTTCGCCTTACTTGGTAAACCTGTCCTTCTGTCGGAATCTAAAAAGCTGATTCCCAAACCGAGTGTACCACTTGCCAGTGAAGAAAAATTTTCCGCCAAGGCTGTGCATCTCCTCCAGATCTAGCAGCTTACTTCTCTGACTAGCTCCTTTGGTTTGCCTTGTAGTAATAGTATACCCATGTAAAACATTCCTAAACATCTTTTTTAAAAATATTTTAAAAAGTTTTCTAAGATTTTTCTTACTCGCGGTATATGCACTTATGATCTATAATAGAGGACTGAGGTGAGAGCTTTGAACAAGGGAATAACAGGGAGAAGCATGATGAATGATCTTGCTGACGTACAACCCTCTAGTGAAAAGAATGTACTAATATGAGTGTGTTACACAATATAGAAAAGATACTTTGTAGTCTAGACATAACAAAAAATGCACGAAAAGGTTTGGAACAATGGTTTATAAGTGAAGAGGCTTTCGTTTCTTCGGAGTCTGTTTTTGATATACATATTGAAAAGAAACCAGAGAACCGCATGGGGAACCAATCCTATGCGCTGTTTTTTGATCCCCACACAAATAAAAGGTTTGCCAAAGAAGTTCAGCAACGTGTGGCAGTTATGGAATGCGTATTGAAACCGGATGGTCTGCTAGCAACGGGCTTTCATGTTAGAAGCGCAAGAGAGCCTGTTCAAACAAATCGGAGGCTACATACAGCCATAAAGTTTAAGTTACACCGTGCAGGAGTAGCGCTACCCATCGAATTCTATACGCAGTTACGCCAATTGCCTATTGCAGAAGAGCGTTCAGAATATGTGAAAAAACGAATTGAAAGTTGGGAAGGCTATCTACAAATTGCAGAGAAAAATGCAGATGTAGCAGATATCTCCTGTACGTTTAGCCAAGCTAGTTTTACTAGTGATTTTACAAAAGTACGTCTTCAATGTAACGATTTGCAAATGAAAAACTGGAAACAACTCCGCGGATTTAGTGTGAAAATGAATGAACTTTCTACTGAGATCGGTCAAGTCATCGATGCTCAGAAAGGACAAAAGATACTCGTCGTGGAACTAAATCAAAGATTTCAAAAGAAAGCAAGATCCGAACAATGGTTGCCAACACATAATAAAAGTATGGTGCTGACGAACTTTGCTGAATTAAGTCAGATTCGTCGTTTACGTAAAGGGTTCAAAGACTTACAAGATGGTCTCGCTGCAAACGCGAATTTGGAAAAGATATTATTTGAAGAACGACCTGTTGTGCAAATTACGAATAAACAGCCGCAACTGGAGTTCCATAATAATTTGAATGAATTCCAGCGAGAAGCAGTATCGGGTGCGATGAAAGCGCATGACTTGTTTGTAGTCCAAGGCCCGCCAGGTACTGGGAAAACAACCGTAATTTCTGAGATTTGCTATCAGAACGTCAAAGCCGGCTTGCGGACACTTGTTGCATCTCAATCAAATCTAGCAGTGGATAACGCACTTGGTCGGTTACTAACAGATCCAGCAACGCGTATTTTACGCTATGGAAGATCAGAAAGTATCGAAGAAGAAGGCAAGCGTTTCATGGAAGAAAATGTGGCATTGCATTGGAGAAATGAAACACTAGAAACCGTACAAGCGACACGTGCAGTATATCGAACGAAAGATACCGAATTGCAAAAACATGCGGATCAATTATCTGAGGAAATCCGAAAGAACACGGAAATGAAAATTACATTAACTGAGCAATTACAATCACAAAAAATTGTACAAGAAGAGTTAAAAAAACTAAAATCTGAATACTTTTCACGAAAATCCCTGCTTGATCAGTCTGTACGCCGGCTGTCTCAAAAGCAACAGGGATTGGAGCAAACTGAAATAGCCCTTGCACAACGTATAAAAGAAATTATTGAGTTACGCAAACAACTAAATTCGGAGCCGAATAAAGAAGAATTGACAGCTCGAGTTGAGGAGTTGTTAAAAGAGCAACGCCTATTAAAAGAGACACAAATATATCTCAACTGGTTGGCAGAGTTGCAGAGCAATACCGAAACACAACAAATGATCATAGAAGAACACAAAACGCTTCCCGACAGTGAACAAAAACTACAAGCAACACATCGTGATGTAATGTCTCAGACGAAAATGAAAGATATTCAAATGACGCTTACTGCACGCCAGATAGAATTACCTATTCATATTACGTTGAGGAATAATGACTTACAGCGAATCATCAAGTCGATTGAAAGTGGAGAGTATTCCTATGAATTTCAAGAATGGAAAGAGCTTCACGAACGCTTCCAGACAGCTATTAAAAAAACACAGACCCTTTTACAGGCGCATCGTTACCCGGTAGAAACTATTATGAAGCGTTCAACTGATAATTTTACAACCATTCAGGAAATGCATGAAATGATTGATCGTTTGGGGAAGTTTTTAATTCATCCTGCAACAAAAAAGATGCTCGAAAACAAAGAAATTTCATCTGGTAAAACGGAAGTTCTACAAAAGATTGCACAAGGTATGTCTTTATTTTATGGTAAAGAAGAGGTTGTTCGAGCAAAAGGAATTGAACTACAGCAACAGAAAGTTCACTCTGTTAAGGAAGTATTTGCAGAAGTGAAACATGAAATTCTAAGATTCCTACAGCAGGAACTTCAAGAAATACAAAACCACATACAACGAATAGAAAAGCAGAAGCAACAACTGCAATCTAGGCAAAACGAATTAGAGAAGCAGATTGAAGAATGGCTACAAACCAACGAGCTACCTGAAAAACAATGGGAGAAAAATCTGCTTACACAGGAAATTGATCAGCTAGAAACTAAGTTAAATGAGTGTCGACAACAAATAAAAAACGTAACGCAATTATCAGCGTCTATGACTACTTCAGAACTAAAGTGTTCTCAAGAAAAACAACTGCTTGAACAAGAAAAAGTAGAAGTATTAGCAGTAGAGCAAAAAACTCTGCAATTACAAGAAGAACAAAATCAACGACAGCAGGAAATAGAAGAGCTTACAGTTCAATTGAAGCCTGATATAAAAGAGCAATTAGAGAAAATTGAAATAGCGCTTGGTCAAGCCGAGACACAACAAGCAGAAGTAATAAAGGAACAGCAACAACTTCCCGTTCTACAAGAACTGCAATCACAGTGGGAAGAATTACTGCGTGGTGCCAACGAATATGACCTTGATGAAATCCGAAAGCTTTATATCGATCATGCGAATGTAATTGGCACGACTTGTGTGGCATCAGCTTCCAAAAAGTTCATGGATGAATACCCTGTCTTCGATGTAGTCATTATCGATGAAGTATCAAAAGCCACACCACCAGAACTCTTATTGCCCATGTTGAAAGGTAAAAAAGTTATTCTAGTGGGTGACCATCATCAGTTACCGCCACTAGTAGGACAAGAAACGATGGACGAACTGGTAGATCAGCAAAAAGATCCTGAAGTGCAACGGGAAATGAAGAAAATGCTGAATGAATCATTATTTGAACGATTATTCCGTACATTGCCTAAGCAAAACAAAACGATGCTCAGTATCCAGTACCGTATGCATGAAAAAATCATGGAAACCATTGCCCCATTTTATAAAGATGGGGACTATCAATTACAATGCGGGCTTCCTAATTCAGACGAATTGCGTGATCATCTGCTCGAAAGCAGTAAAATCACTAGAAAAGACCATTTGCTATGGCTAGATATGCCCAATACGCCTTCATTTTTTGAAGAACAAGTCAAGGGTGGGACGAGTCGTTTCAATGAAGCAGAACTAACCGTCATTCAAGACACTTTACTCGATATTGAACAAGCGACAGAAAAAGCTAAAAAAGATGGTCTAATGAAGCCAGAGGAAAAGAAAAGCGTTGGCGTCATCAGCTTTTACGGCGAACAAGTAAAGCGAATTGACCGACTGATTCAGCAGGAAATCCGACCCAAACAATTGCATTGTCGAACTGGTTCCGTAGATAAGTTCCAAGGCATGGAAATGGATATTATTATTCTGAGTTTCGTTAGAAATCATGGTGAGAAAAATGGTGACATTGGATTCGCTAAAGACTATCGGCGTTTGAATGTAGCGTTATCGCGTGCTAGGGAACTACTTATTATCGTTGGAAGTTCCGAGATGTTCACCGTCAAGACAAAGAATGCTTCTACGAGAGATATGTATAAACAATTGCGGGAAGTCGTGGAACATCAAGGTGGATTGCGCAAAATAGATCAGATGCAAGGAGGTTGAGTAGATGGATTCGCTTCGAAAAAAGTTACAACAAGAACTGCTACGACAGCCAGATATCCAAATACAACAATCAGACAGCTGGGGGTTGCCGGTTGTGCTCATTACTATACCCTACACAACGATTAAGCGCACGACGATGGACATATTAATGAAAATGATTTTACTTACAGTTCAAAAATTAGATGTAACTGAATCAAAAAAAATTGCAGATTTTCTCGCTGTGGAACCACTGTTTATCGAGAATTTGTTTAATAAGATGGAATCTGCACAAATGATCGAGTTACGTAAAGATCGTTTTCAGTTGACGAGTGTTGGAGTAAGCCAATTACAATCGGGTATTTACGAACATCCACCTGAAAAAGCAGAAAAAACGTTTTATTATAGTCCGTGCCACGATTCAATTTTATGTGAACAACCTGAAAAAGTGTTCACAGCAAAAGTTAAAGAGTTTAGATTAGCTAAGAAATTCACAAGAAGTCCGCAACGACTAGATGATGAACAATTGCGTGCAACACTGATTGCTACAGGAGCAGAAGCCGCAGAAGGCCCACTACAGAAGATTGTGGATAAAATAGAAATTCCCCAATCACTTGCTAACCAATTTATTCCCTGTGTGGAGTTTTCTCTATACAATCGCACGGAGAACAGCTATTTCACTAGAGTATGGAATACATTAACAGAAGAATGGGATGAGCGTCTGGAGAAACTCATAGATGAACAAGCTCCTCTTCGAAAAAAATAAATAAAGACCAGGAAATTTTTCCTGGTCTTTTTGCTTATGACTTACGTTTTTTTTGTGCGGAAGCTTTACGTAATTCAGCGAATTCTTTCGAGATTTCTTCATTCATGTCGCGTGCGGCAATCGTTTGGTTCTTTGGAGTTTGTGGTAACGAACCAGCCGAATTACTCCCTTTTTTATGTTCATCTCTTCCCATTTGTTATTCTCCCTTCTGTAAGTACCTTCATAAGTAAGTTGGTTCAAAAACGAGAAGTTATACATGAATATGTAGACAGCTTTTAGCAATACGTATAGATGTGTACTGAATTCCATTCTGTAAGCCTTTCTATCGAAAAAAGGCTATTTACGTAGTCTTGTGTTTAGCTCGTAGTGAATTGGGAATATATTCATTAAGCATTGTAAATTGAATAATAGGGAGGAAGAATATATATGGCTAATCAACATCATACTGATCAAGAGAAGAAAATGACTTTGAAAGAAGCGGGACGTAAAGGCGGTCAAGCAACATCTAAAAAGCGCGACAAAGAGTTCTATGAACAGATTGGTCGTAAAGGCGGGGAAGCCACAGCTCAAAAGCATAGTAGTGAATTTTATAGAGAAATTGGTCGTAAAGGTGGAAAAGCTACTGCTGAGAAGCACGATAAACAATTTTATGAGAACATTGGACGTAAGGGAGGAGAAGCTAGAGCGCAACAGAATAAGAGTGTGAACTAAATGGCTAACGGGAATATATTCTTTAAGAAGAAAAGATGTAACCGAATGGAGTATTTCGATTCAGGTACATCTTTTTTGTTGTGCATAACTATAAACAATACAAATCTGCTATTGTTTCTAATGGTGTAGTACAGTATAACTATAATTAGCAGAAGTAAAGGGAAATGGGTGAAGAAATGGAACAACGTAAAGAACAATGGTCTTCGAAGCTTGGATTTATCATGTCCTCGGCAGGTGCAGCAATCGGCCTTGGAGCAATCTGGAAGTTCCCGTATGTTACAGGAATGAGTGGCGGTGGCGCATTTTTCCTATTATTTGTCGTCTTTACAATTTTGATTGGGTTACCCATGCTGGTTTCCGAATTCATTATTGGACGTGGTTCAGGTAGAGAAGCAATCAGTGCTTACAAGAAGTTGGCGCCAGCTAGTGCATGGCCATGGATTGGTAAGCTTGGTGTAGCAGGGTGTTTCCTTTTACTATCCTTCTATAGTGTAGTGGGTGGTTGGGTATTCGTGTATAGCGGATTATCTATAGGTGGCAAGATCATTAGTGAAGGTGCTTCCTATTCGGAACAATTTGGTTCGATTGTCGGTTCGCCAGTAACAACATTAATCGGTCTGTTCCTATTTACCATCATTAACATATTAGTCGTATCTTCCGGTGTGCAAAACGGTATTGAAAAAGCGAATAAATATATGATGCCTTTATTATTTGTGTTTTTTATTATTTTAGTTATTCGTTCATTGACGTTGCCTGGTGCAATGGAAGGTGTATCATTCTTCCTGAAGCCTGATTTCTCTAGTATTACAAGAGAATCAGTATTATATGCACTTGGACAGTCTTTCTTTTCATTAGCCGTCGGATTTTCATGTATGGTAACGTATAGTTCATATCTGAAAAAAGACGTTAGTTTGACTTCATCTGCAAGTTCCGTAGTAGGGATGAATTTATTTGTATCGTTACTAGCAGGTTTAGCTATTTTTCCAGCAGTATTCGCGTTCGGGCAAGAACCGGCAGCGGGACCGGAATTACTCTTCATGGTGTTGCCAGCAGTCTTTTCGCAACTTCCGCTAGGGCAAGTATTCTTAGCGTTATTCTTAATTTTGTTCTTGTTTGCGACATTGACATCTTCGTTTAGTTTGTACGAAATTATTGTGGCAGCGATGACAGCGAGTGGCAAGCGTACACGTAAGTCTGTGACTTGGTTAATTGGTGCGGTTGTATTCATAGCTGCAATTCCTTCTGCTTTGTCTTCTAGTACGTTGTCAGGGTTGCTACTATTCGATAAGAGTGTTTTTGATGCGACAGATTACTTGGTCAGTAATATTTTGCTGCCAGCTGGAAGTTTGCTGATTGCATTATTTATTGTTCATAAGATGGATCAAGTGTTAGTGCGTGATGAATTTACACAGTATAATACGAAATCTACAGGTTTTTATCCACTCTGGCACTTTTTAATGAAGTGGGTAGTCCCATTGACTATTATTGTAGTGTTCTTAAATACGCTTGGGATTGTGAAGTAAAGTCGTTGTGCAAAGGGGAGTGGCATCGTTGACCTGTATCCCCTCTGCAACGGAAATTCCAAATCACTCTGTACTTATTCATTTGAATATACTAATCAGGCTCCCTAATATAGGAGTCTTTTTTCTATGTAAGAATAAGAGTTACTATTGGATTTATTTGACTTAAATCTATTTGAATTGTATAATACCTATTAAACATGTTGGAATAATATACTTACATGAGAGTAGGGAAGAAATGCAAAAAATGATCACGATTCGTTCTGGGGAAAATAATTTGTCGGGTGCGTTGCATCTGCCTGAATATAGAAAAGAAGCTATACCTTTGCTTATATTTATCCATGGGTTCGTAGGTAGTAAAGTAGGGGAACATCGTTTGTTTGTTAAAGCCGCTCGTTATTTCACAGAGCATGGATATGGGGTATTCCGCTTTGACTTTAGCGGTTGTGGTGAAAGTGACGGAGATTATGCAGATGTGACATTGACTAATCAATTAAAGGAAGTACAGGATGTCATCGATTATTTAAGTTCGTTTCGCGGTATAGATAAAAGCCGGATTTCATTAGTAGGACACAGTATGGGAGGGGCAGTTGCGTCGCTAACAGCAGCGAGTGATTCACGTATTAAACAACTGATTCTCTGGTCACCGGTAGGTACACCATACGAAGATATAACGGGAATTCTTGGACCAAAAGCAGTTCATGAAATTATAAGGCAAGGCAGTCATGATTATCACGGATTTATGATCAGCCAAACTTTTCTTAAGGATTTGAAAAGACATCAACCTATCGAAGCGATTCGTTCATTTACCGGACCTGTTCAAATTGTTCATGCAAAAGAAGATGAACAAATATCAAAAGAACATGCGAGACAATACGTAAATTCACTCAATAAGCGCTTGAACGGTGAGCGAGTAGTTGAACAATATATTGAACAGGCTGATCACACATTTTCAAGTTATTCTTTTGAAAATGAACTGTTTGATAAAAGCTTGACGTGGCTTGAAAGAAATTCAGTAAAACAGCTTGCATTGTAACCATAAATTGATAAATACCTTCTGCATAAGAGAATTGCAGGAGGTATTTTTAATAAAAAACATGACTTTTAGAACATATTGTAGTTAGCAAGTTTACCGTGATTTAAGGTAGGGAATAGTAATACAAAGCGAGGGATGCAATATGTTTAAGCCACTAACTATTATAATAATTTTGGTTGTTTGTAGCATGACTAGTACTACTACCTCTTCGTCTGTTCAAGCAACACAACCAACGGGCACAATAAGTGTTGTGTCATTCGATGGATTGGGTTATCAAGACGCACAGAGATACATAAATAAAGGAATCATGTTGAATTTAGAGAGCTTTCAAAAAGAGGCTGCCTATGCGACGGATTTCATTACAGTTACACCATCATTGACTGCGCCATCACATGCCACACTGGCAAGCGGTGCAGCACCTTCCAAGACGGGGATTGTGAGTAATCAGTTCCACTCGACAGGTGAAAAAGTAAAAGATGATCAAAGCGGATTTGCACAAACGTTAGGCGTTACACCTATATGGAAAGAAGCGAGAAATCAAGGAAAAGTAACAGCGACAGTCTCTTTCCCCGATTCGAATCCTGATAATGCCTCTGCTGCTACGTACGCTGTTTATTCAGGTGGGACCTTAGCAGATTCGAAACTTCATAATTTGAAATTTTCACCTATAGAAGATCAACGTGTTAAACAATTAACTGCAACTACCACAACAGAAGTGGAAGAAGCGGTGATTACATTAGATATAAAGAATTCACCATCCCAACAATTATATGTGTTGCGAATAGATGAGGAAGAACCGGAACTCTATATTTCAATGGATCCCAAACAAATAGGAGAAAAAGTATCAGCAAACGACTGGATCGGTATCGTGCTAGACCTACCAGACTTTGATAGTGCAGGATTCTATATAAAACTAAAAGAGGATCCTGCAGGTAAAGATAGGCTACAATTATTTCAAGGTACTGTAATGGGAGGTCTGTACAAGGGACCTGACCAATTCACGGACGAGATAGAATCTGAATTTGGATTTTATCCCGCGGCTGATGAGATAGATGCCTTCAAAAAAGGAGATATTACAAGAGAAGAATATGAACAAGTAGGCGAACGTTTCGCAAATTGGGTGACGGATGTCAGCTTATATATTAAAGACCACTATCAACCAGACTTATTATTTTATTATTATCCAGTTGTAGATACTGAACTGCATAACTTTTTATTGAGAGAACCTGCCCAACCAGGATATGATTTATCGAATGTGTTGGAGAAAGAGAAATATGTTAGCTGGGCATTTGGACAAGCGGACCGAGCGATTGGGCGAATCAAAAACAATCTTAACCCTGATGATCACTTATTGATTGTTTCAGATCATGGGTTGGAACCAATTCACACGAGGCTTTCACCGAATAAAGAGCTTGAAAAAGCCGGACTGCTTGTAAAAGATGAAAAAGGAAATGTGGATACATCTAAGACGAAAGCATATGCGGAAGCAAGTGGAACCATTGCGCATGTGTATGTAAATTTAAAAGGCAGAGAGAAAAATGGAATTGTAAAAGAAGAGGAATACGAACAAGTAAAGAATGAAATTGTATCAGTTTTTACCGATAAGACCGTTTTTTCTGCCCTTTCACAAGATCCTGAAAGAGTAGCTCATCCTATTTTGAGTTGGCTCACTGGTAAAGCGGATCTAGCCTATACTTATCCGGTACCTTCAGTCTTATCTAAGCAGAAGAATATCGAGATCTCACCGTATGAAGCGGTTTGGACAGAAGAACAAGAGGAATATGTAACTTTTAGTAATGATAATAGCGGTGATGTATTCTTATCTGCTGCTCCAGGATACTTAATGGGAAAAGATGCGAAAATTGCTGTCGAACCGACCCAAGAATTGGGGAGTCATGGTGGTAATCCTGAGCGTTTGCCATTACATCCTATTCTATTTGCATCAGGTCCCAAAATTTCAAGCGGCGAAATTAGCGAAAGAATAACGATGACCGATATTGCACCAAGTCTATATAAACTACTAGATTTAAAAGCTCCAGAATTTATAGATGGTCAAGCCATTTGGTAAGGGAAATAATTATGCAGTTAAAAGAGTAGCATAACATTAGAAAAATCAGAAATTTTAAGAAGTGCGTAGGTATCAACTTTCCTAATGCACTTCTTTTTTTATTGCCATATTCTCTCACTATATTATTTTATGAAAAAAGCATCTTGCATTTAATCAGAATAAAAGTATAATAATGATTAATGAGTTATTTCAGAAAAAAGGAAAAAGGTGAGTAAATGAACAAAAGAAAGAAATTACTTGAAGTTAAAGATTTGCAAACGACCTTTTTCACGGATTCAGGAGAAATTCCAGCAGTAGATCATGTGGACTTCTATGTAAGAGAAGGAGAAGTCTTAGGGATTGTTGGAGAATCAGGTTGCGGAAAGAGTGTCACCTCTTTATCTATCATGCAGTTAGTTCCAAGTCCGCCAGGGAAAATCACTGGAGGAGAAATCCTCTTTGAAGGTCAAGATCTCTTAAGGAAAACGGAGAAGGAAATGAGAGAGATTCGTGGGAATGACGTCGCAATGATCTTTCAAGAGCCTATGACTTCATTGAATCCACTTTTCACAATAGGCAATCAGATGTCTGAAGCCATTTCACTTCATCAGAAAAAATGGTCGAAAAAGCAAATTAAGGACCGAGCAATCGAAATGTTGAAACTAGTCGGACTACCCCGCTCTGAAGAAATTATGAAGGAATATCCTCATCAGTTATCCGGTGGTATGCGACAGCGTGTCATGATTGCAATGGCGCTTGTATGCGATCCGAAAGTACTCATTGCCGATGAACCTACAACAGCACTTGATGTAACTATTCAAGCACAAATCCTGAAATTGATGCGAGAGTTGAACGAGCGCATGAATACAGCGATTTTACTCATCACGCATGACTTAGGAGTGGTGGCTGAAACTTGTGAACGTGTCGTAGTCATGTATGCAGGACAAGTTATTGAAGAAGCCCCAACCGAAGTAATTTTTAAAAATCCTTGTCACCCTTATACACGCGGACTGATTCAGTCTGTACCAGATATGCGAGATAAAAAAGATCGTCTCTATTCGATTCCAGGTAACGTGCCAAAACCCGGATCCATTGATAGAGGATGTAGATTCGCAGCGAGATGTGAAAGCGCTTTCTCGAGGTGTTGGGTAGAAACACCGGAATTATACCGAAACTCCGAAAATCATCAAACTAGATGCTTTTTATATGACGAACAAGAAGGAGTGACGGGTGCTAATGAACAAACCACTGCTAAGAGTTGAAGGATTGAAAAAATACTTCCCAATTCGCAAAGGATTGATTGGTAAAACAGTAGGTCATGTCAAAGCGATCGATAATGTTTCGTTTCATGTAAATGAGGGAGAGACGCTCGGCATAGTAGGAGAAAGCGGTTGCGGTAAATCGACGACAGGACGGACGATTATGCAGTTGCTGGAACCGACAGAAGGAGTCGTCGAATTCCAGGGGAAAGATTTGACGAAGCTCTCTGCTAATGATATTCGAGCGGTTCGTCGAGACATCCAAATGGTCTTCCAAGATCCTTATGCTTCATTGAATCCTCGTCATACAATCGGCAAGATATTAGAAGAACCATTGATTGTCCATGGTGGTGGCAATGCAAAAGAACGACGTGAAAAAGTCGTAGAGTTCCTAAAAATTGTCGGTTTGAGTGAATATCACGCAACACGTTATCCTCACCAATTTAGTGGAGGGCAGCGTCAGCGAATTGGGATTGCCCGCGCTTTAATGACGAATCCCAAGTTGATTATTGCAGATGAACCAGTGTCTGCACTTGACGTATCCATTCAGGCGCAAGTATTAAACTTAATGCAGGATTTACAAAAGGAATTCAATTTGACATATATCTTCATTGCACATGATCTTGGTGTTGTACGCCATATCAGTGATCGTGTGGCAGTAATGTACTTGGGGAAGATTGTGGAGATTACAGAAAGTGAAGAGCTATATGCAACCCCCCTCCACCCGTATACACAGGCTTTACTGTCTGCAGTACCTGTACCAGATCCAAATTACAAGAAGGAACAAATCATTATTGAAGGGGATATGCCAAGCCCAGCGAATCCGCCAAGCGGTTGTGCATTCCACACTCGCTGCCCTTTTAAAATGGATGTGTGTACGAAAGTAACCCCTGTATTAGCAGAGGAGAAAGCTGGTCATTCTGTTGCTTGCCATCTTTATTCAACGGAAAGCAACGATGATATAGAAAGAAAAAAACAATTGGAGGGATCTGTATGAGAAAAGGGAAACTGTGGTCGTTCGCGTTGATCATGCTTCTTATCTTATCGACTGCTTTGGCGGCTTGTTCAGGCGGCGATGATAATGAAGGCAGTGGCGACAAGGACAAAGACGCTGCGGATAAAGGCGGCAGTGAGAACAAAACGTTAGTATTTGGACGAGGCGGAGATTCAACATCTCTTGACCCATCCCGTGTAACAGAAGGGGAGACATTTAAAGTAACGGTGAATTTATTCGAAACGTTATTAAACTTTGGGGAGCAGGATACGACGGTTCAACCAGGTCTTGCTAAAGAGTATGACACAAGTGAAGATGGATTGACGTATACATTCCAATTACAAGAAGGCGTGAAATTCCATGATGGCACTGATTTTAATGCAGAAGCAGTCGTAAAGAACTTTGAGCGTTGGGCGAATGGGGATTCAGATACATTCCCATACTACAACTCTATGTTTGGTGGATTTAAAGACGATGAAGAGCACGTAATTGAATCGGTTAAAGCAGATGGAGAATCCACAGTGATTATTACATTGAAGCGTCCACAAGCACCATTCTTGAAAAATCTTGCGATGAGTATGTTCGCTATTTCAAGTCCTGAAGCTTTTGAAAAGGGCGATGATGAGTATGAGCGTAACCCAGTAGGGACAGGTCCATTCAAGTTTGTAGAGTGGAAGCCAAATGAAACCATTACAATTGAAAAGAACGAAGAATACTGGCAAGAAGGGTTACCAAAATTGGAACGCATCATTTTCCAAGCCATTCCTGATAACTCTGCTCGTCTGAATGCTTTACTATCTGGAGAAATAGATTTAGCAGATGGAATCAATCCAGCTGATGGAGTAAAGATTGAAGATAATGATGCATTGCAGTTGTTCGAGCGCCCTTCCATGAACGTAGGATACCTCGGATTAACAGTAACTCGTGCGCCATTTGATAAAAAAGAAGTTCGTCAGGCGATGAACTATGCAATCGATAAACAATCTATTGTCGATTCATTCTTTGAAGGACGTGCCGAAGTGGCGAAAAATCCAATGCCTTCATCTATTTCAGGTTATAACGAAGATGTAGAAGCATATGCATATGATCCTGAAAAAGCTAAAGAACTATTGAAAGAAGCAGGTCTTGAAGACGGATTTGAAATGGAACTTTGGGCAATGCCAGTTCCACGTCCATATATGCCGGACGGAACGAAAGTAGCGGAAGCTATTCAAAGCAATTTGGCTGATGTGGGTATTAAAGCGAAAATCGTTTCTTATGAGTGGGCGACTTACCTAGATAAGGCGAGCAAAGGGGAAGCAGATGCTTTCATGCTTGGTTGGACTGGGGATAATGGAGACGCAGACAACTTCCTATATGTACTATTAGATGAAGACAATATCGGAAGTAATAACTACACGTACTTTAAGAACGACGAAACACATAAGCTATTCCTAGAAGCACAAACAGAAGTAGACGAAGACAAGCGTATCGAGTTGTATAAGCAAGCACAGGAAATTCTTCACGAAGAAGCTCCATGGGTACCACTTGCGCACTCCATCCCATTGTTAGGTGGAGCGAAGGAACTGACAGGGTTTGTTCCGCATCCAACTGGTTCTGATTTGTTGTCGAACGTAGAATTCAAATAAGTAATACGTAAATTACATGACGGAAGAAGAGGGAGAAGCCAGCATTCTCCCTTTCTTTGATTAATACATGATAAGCCGGAGGGGTGAAAGAGTTGTTCAACTATACGATTAAGAGGCTTTTACAGCTAATTCCTGTCCTGCTTGGTATGACCTTTTTAGTTTTTATGTTGATTCGTGCAATTCCTGGTAATCCAGCACAAGTAATTTTAGGACAACAAGCAACAAAAGAAGCAGTAGAAGCCTTGACGATCAAGCTAGGTCTTGATCAACCATGGTATACACAATACTTCAGTTATCTTGGCGGGATTTTAAAAGGTGATTTAGGAGAATCCATGCGTACACGCCTTCCTGTAGCAGACGAAATTTGGCCTTATTTAGCAGCTACATTGGAGTTGGCATTATTTGCGATGATTATCGCAGTCGTTGTAGGGGTGAATGCCGGTATTATTTCTGCTTGGTTCCAAAATTCATGGTTTGACTATTCAGCGATGGTACTAGCACTAGTTGGTGTTTCCATGCCGATCTTCTGGTTAGGGTTAATGGGGCAGTGGGCATTTGCAATCGAATTGCAATGGTTGCCGACAACTGGACGTGAAAATGTCCGTGATCCTGTATCCGCTATAACCAATTTATACATAATTGACACGCTTATCCAGGGCAGATTTGATCAATTATGGGTAGTTATTAAACACTTGATCTTACCTGGACTAGCGCTTGCAACCATTCCGATGGCGATTATCGCCCGGATGACGCGTTCAAGCATGCTAGAAGTGATGCGTTCAGACTATATTCGTACAGCACGAGCAAAGGGTCAGAAAATGTTTTGGGTAGTATATAAGCATGCATTAAAAAATGCAATCATTCCTGTTTTGACAGTTATCGGTCTGCAAATTGGTCTACTCTTGGGTGGAGCTATTCTGACGGAAACCATCTTCGCTTGGCCTGGAATTGGACGTTATATCTATGACGCAATCAACTTTAGAGATTATCCTGTTATTCAATCGGGCATTCTCATCGTGGCATTTATCTTTGTCATGATTAATCTGATCGTCGATTTACTATATGGACTGATCGATCCGAGGATTAAGTATGATTGAGGAAGGAGGAATAGTTCATGTCAGAATTTACGCCTAAGGTAGACGGGGTAGCAGAAGCAAAGTTAGAAAAAACAACAGGACCTTGGCGGGAAGCTTGGGTAGGTTTTCGCAAAAGTAAAGTAGCTGTCGTAGGCGCATTTATTGTCATATTCTTTATTTTGCTTGCACTCTTTGGTCCTCTTGTCACAAAAGAAGGCATCAACGAACAATTAATGACAGATCGACTGCAACCTCCTTCTTCGGAGTATTGGTTTGGAACGGATGACTTCGGACGTGATATATTCTCACGCATTATTCATGGTGCGCGTATTTCATTGTCTGTTGGATTCTTCTCGGTCGTTGGTTCAATTGTAGTGGGGAGTTTCCTTGGGATCATAGCGGGTTATTACGGTCGCTGGATCGATACTATTATCTCTAGAATATTCGATATTATGCTTGCTTTCCCTTCTATTTTATTGGCTATTGCGATTGTATCTGTATTGGGACCCAGCTTACGTAACGCATTGATTGCTATTGCAATTATTAACGTACCAAACTTCGGGCGATTAATACGATCCAAAGTATTGAGTATTAAAGAGGATGAATATATTACAGCGGCAAAAGCAATTGGTATGAAAGACTTCAGAATTCTGTTTTCGCATATTTTGCCTAACTCGATGGCGCCTGTCATCGTACAAGGTACATTGGCGATTGCTACAGCTATTCTTGAAGCAGCGGCACTCGGATTTCTAGGATTAGGGGCAGAAGCTCCATACCCTGAGTGGGGAAAGATGTTAGCCGACTCCAAAGATTACTTGCAAAATGCTCCCTGGACAATGATTTTCCCTGGGCTTGCGATTATGCTGACTGTACTAGGTTTTAACCTAATGGGTGATGGCTTACGAGATGCCTTGGATCCGAAAATGAAGAGTTAAGCTGTTTTTTTATGATGGATATAATCTAAAAAATGTAATAGGTAGGGGAGAGTCTTATTTACAGACTCTCCCCTACCTTTTTTTAGTACTAGTAGGTGATAATTTTCGTTTTGATGATAAACCAGTTTATTTGAACTGGAATTAGGGAAAGATTATAACAAATTGATTATGGAAAGAGGTGGAGACACTGAATAAAGTATTTACTGTCATGGCATTTACAGGAGTACCTTTAGTATTTATAGCATCATTCTTGAATTGGTCAGATTTATGGATGTTTGCATTGTGTTGTTACAGTATTATTGCCCTTGCTGGATTCATTGGAAGAGCAACAGAAAGTTTAGCGATTGTCAGTGGACCACGAATCGGTGGTTTATTAAATGCAACATTCGGTAATGCAGTTGAACTTATTATTTCTATCTTTACTTTGAAAGCTGGATTAATTGCAATCGTACTGGCATCGTTGACAGGTTCAGTATTAGGAAACTTATTATTAGTTCTTGGTCTATCGTTTTTCGCAGGTGGTATTAAGCATAAAAGACAGAATTTTAATATTTTTGATGCCCGGTTTAATTCTGCATTATTGATTTTTGCCATTGTCGTGGCATTTGTGATTCCGGAAGTCTTCTCGATGACGATGGATACTAAAACTGGATTGAATTTGAGTATCGGTATTTCTATCATACTCATCCTGATTTATTTGGCAGGTCTGGTATTTAAGTTATTTACACATCGTGGCGTATTCGGTACCGAAACTCATGAGACAGAAGAAGTGCCAGAGTGGACAAAGAAGAAATCTATAGTGGTACTATTAGTTGCAACAGTAGCTGTTGCATTTGTTTCAGAAAAGCTTGTGCATACATTTGGGACGCTAGGTGAGAAGTTTGGCTGGTCAGAGTTGTTTATCGGTGTCATCATCGTCGCAATCGTTGGTAACGCGGCAGAGCATTCTTCTGCAATTACATTGGCGATGAAAAATAAAATGGATGTATCGGTAGAGATTGCAATCGGTTCTACATTGCAGGTCGCAATGTTTGTCACACCGGTGCTGGTACTGATATCGTTAATGATGCCTACTGCAATGCCACTTGTATTCACGTGGCCAGAGTTGATCGCGATGATTACCGCCACATTACTAGTCGTCAATATATGTCATGACGGAGAGTCAAATTGGTTCGAGGGACTCGTGCTATTTTCAGCCTATCTAATTATGGGGATTGGATTCTTCTTACTGTGAGTAGTAAGTATTAGGTTTAAGAGCAGGATAGAGGTAAGTAACGTTGATCTGCGTTCCAGGCGGACGCGTTCGGGAGGGCCCGCGGTGAACCAACTAGTCGCGGTGCTCCTTTAGTTGTTTCACCTGATCGGGCTGATCCTCCCCGAGTCGCCGCCTTCCACTTCGATCAACTGGTGTTATCTTCTGATGATCGCGAGTGGAATGAAAAACTTATGTACTATTCTAACTTGAACTGGAATATAAAAAGTATCAGTGTGTTGATTGGTAATTCTAATGAAACCTTAAACTATTATAGACTTTTACACATTACTTATTTGTATCAAAGTGTAAAAACCCGATTTGCATTTTTCAGCGAATCGGGTTTTTACGTCTTAAACGAAATAGTCGAATGGAGTAAAGAAAATGATGTAATTTTGATTAGTAGTTATGAACTTGAACTCCACTTTCTAAAATCAGAAAAAGACACCAGATGATTGTAGTGGAAGGTGGCGACTCTTGATGGATAAGCGTGCGCCTTGAGACCCCGCAGGTAGCGAAGCGGCCCAAGCCACGTCCTTGGGAAAGCGTCCGCCTGGAACGTAGATCAACTTGCTCTCACTTTTCCCACTCACTACTCTTAAGACAACCGCTGCCTAAAATCCTCATAACCAAATTGCTTCACTACGTTGATTTCATCATTGGCAGTATGAAGGACAATCGATGGCAAATTAACGCCATTAAACGTATTGTTCTTCACCATCGAATAATGTGCCATGTCGCAAAATACCAGTCGATCGCCAGGTTGTAATGGCTGATCGAATGAATAATCCCCAATTACGTCCCCAGCAAGACAAGTTGGCCCTCCTAATCTATAGGTATGGGCTTTTTCATTTGGCATACCTGCCCCGATAATCTCCGGACGATAAGGCATCTCCAGAACATCTGGCATATGACAAGAAGCCGAAGTATCGAGAATAGCAATGTCCATACCATTATGCATCGTATCAAGTACTGTCGAGACGAGGAAGCCGGTGTTTAGCGCAACGGCTTCGCCCGGCTCTAGATAAACGTCAAGATTATATTTATCTTGCATGAAACGAATGCAACGGATTAATGTCTCCAGATCGTAATCAGCACGAGTGATATGGTGACCGCCACCGAAGTTGATCCATTTCATCTTCTGTAAATGGGGACCGAATTCTTCGTCGATGATTTGGATCGTCCGCCACAACGTATCAGAGTTTTGCTCGCACATCGTATGGAAGTGCAGGCCACTAATACCTTCGAGTTCATCAGCTTCGAAATTATCTAACGTAACACCGAATCGTGAATAGGTGAAGCAAGGATTGTACATATCGACTTCAATCTCGGAGTATTCAGGATTGATGCGGATTCCGCA
This sequence comes from Sporosarcina sp. P25, assembly GCF_002743235.1. Classification (NCBI taxonomy): domain Bacteria; kingdom Bacillati; phylum Bacillota; class Bacilli; order Caryophanales; family Caryophanaceae; genus Sporosarcina; species Sporosarcina sp. P25. The sequence continues at coordinate 21,231 of NZ_PDYV01000012.1, read as the reverse complement.
TTCAATCGACTTTTCCTGCTTTTGAACTTGGCTCTTGAACTGCTTCCACTGCGCAAATGAATTGAATACCAAATGATCAGAGTAACGAAGGATTTCCTCAAACTCGTTTTCTTGAAAAGCGGGGGCATACGTATGTACTTCTTTCCCCATTTCTTCAAAGCCAAGACGCGCTTCAAATACACCACTTGAAGTAACGCCATGCAAATACTGTCCGATTAACGGATAGACTGCAAACATCGAAAATCCTTTTTGTGCAAGTAAGATCTTGCATCCTGTTTGATCGGTAACGAATTTCATTTTTTCTAAGTTAGCAATCAGTAATTTTTCATCAACGACATAACTAGGCGATGGGACTGCTTGTACATCAAAGTTCATACTATTCTCCTCAGTCTATTAAAGTTGGATTGAAATCTTCATGCCAAGGTAAACCATACTCATTCAACGCATCCATGAATGGATCCGGATCGAACTCTTCAATATTGAAGACACCTGGCTTTTTCCATTTGCCTGTTAACATCATCATTGCACCGATCATAGCTGGAACACCTGTTGTATAGGAAATAGCTTGTGATCCCACTTCACGATAACACGCTTGATGATCACAAATATTGTAAACATAATACGTTTTTGGCTCACCGTTTTTCGTGCCTTGATAGATACAACCAATATTCGTTTTTCCTTTCGTACGCGGTCCTAGCGAAGCGGGGTCCGGTAGTACAGCTTTCAGGAATTGCAGTGGAACGATTTGCTGACCTTCAAAATCAATCGGTTCAATGGACGTCATTCCCACATTTTCAAGTACACGCAAATGCATCAAATACTTTTCAGAAAACGTCATCCAGAAACGAATTTTATTTACACCGGTAATATTTTTCGCCAATGATTCAAGTTCTTCGTGGTATAGCAAGTAGACGTCTTTTGGTCCGATTTCAGGTAGATCATAAACGCGTTTCACTTCAAGAGGTTCTGTTTCCACGAACTCTCCATTTTCATAATAGCGTCCGTTAGCTGTGATTTCACGGATATTGATTTCCGGGTTAAAGTTCGTTGCAAAAGGATACCCGTGGTCGCCTGCATTGGCATCGACAATATCAATCGTATGGATTTCATCGAAGTAATGCTTCAATGCGTATGCGGAGAACACACCCGTTACACCAGGGTCGAAACCACTGCCGAGCAATGCAGTTATACCTGCTTCTTCAAACTTCTCTTTATATGCCCACTGCCATTTATATTCGAATTTCGCTGTATCAAGTGGCTCGTAGTTCGCAGTATCCAAATAATCTACTTTTGTTTCAAGACATGCATCCATGATCGTCAAATCCTGATAAGGCAATGCGACATTAATGACGATATCCGGTTTAAATTCATTGATTAACGCGACGAGTTCAGGCACGTTATCTGCATCCACTTGAGCTGTTTGGATTTTTGTTTGTCCACCGTCAAGCTTTTCTTTCAATGCATCACATTTTGATTTCGTACGACTTGCGATACAGATTTCTTCAAATACATCGGGTACCTCACAACACTTATGCACGACGACACTTGCTACGCCACCAGCTCCAATAATTAATGCTTTTCCCATTAAAGACACCACCAATTTAGTTATTTTTATTTATAGCAATCGTTAATTCACGTAACACTTTACAAGCCACGGCTGTTGATGTACCGCTTTGATCGTAGATAGGAGACAGTTCGTTGATATCACAGGCAACAATATTCAAACCACTGACCGTCAAAATGGCTTGTAGCAACTCAACAAAGCTTACGCCACCCGCTTCCGGTGTACCGGTTCCAGGGAAGACGGAAGGATCCAGTACGTCTAGATCAATCGTCAAATAGACGGGTTTATCTTGTAGTTTTTCAACCGTATCTTCAAGTCCATCAAAATTAAACTTATTCATAAAAACATGCTGCTTAGCTGCCCATTCAAATTCTGGACGATCACCAGAACGAATACCGTATTGGAATATTTTGTTATCTCCAAGCAGGTCCCAGATTCTACGAATAACTGTAGCGTGAGACAGACGTTGATCTAAATAATCTTCACGCAAGTCTGTATGTGCATCGAATTGGATTACATGTAAATCCGGATACATTTTTGCAACAGCACGTACAGCTCCCAGAGTGACTAAATGTTCGCCACCAATCATGCAGGGGATTTTCCCATCCTTCAAAATAAGTGAAGTGAATTCTTCAATTTGCTCTAAAGCATGCTCGGTATTACCAAAACTAAGTTCTAGATCGCCACCGTCGAATAATGTGTAATCCGTCAAATCGGCTTCTTGATAAGGACTGTATGTCTCAAGACCGAATGATTCGCTTCGCATCGCTTTACTGGCAAATCGCGTACCAGGACGAAATGATGTGGTGGAATCAAATGGGGCACCGAAAATTACGAATGATGCCTCCTCGTAGTCTGCTTCGAACCCTAGAAATGTTTCTATATTTTTATTTAGCATGGGTCAGCAACTCCTTAACATAATTCGGCAAGGCGAATGAGCCGACATGAAGTTTTGTATTATAATATTTTGTTTGCAAACCAAGTGTATTCCATGCATCAGCATCCAGATCTTCTATCGGGTCATATTTCTTGGAAGCAAATCCGAACAGCCAGTGCCCCGATGGATAGGTTGGAATATGTGCTTGATAGACTTTGGAAACGGGGAAGAACCCCATGATACTTTTATGTGCTCGCTGCATACCGCGTGCATCTTCGGTGTAAAATGGACTTTCATGCTGATTCACAAGAATACCTTGTTCATTCAAAGCTTTATAGCAATTGCCATAAAACTCTTTCGTGAAGAGACCTTCACCTGGGCCGAATGGATCGGTGGAATCGACAATGATCAAATCATAGGCATTTTCTTGCTGACGGACGAATTTCAGACCGTCTTCAAAATAAAGTGTAACGCGCGGATCAGTCAGTTGAGCTGCGGTTTGTGGTAAAAACTTCTGGCATATTTTCACAACTTGCTCATCAATCTCCACCATATCGATTTGTTTGATCGATGGATAGCGCGTCAATTCGCGTACGGTACCACCATCACCTGCACCGATAACTAACACGTTTTGAATGGATGGGTTGGTAGCCATCGGCACGTGAACAATCATATCGTGATAAATGAATTCGTCTTTCTCTGTCACCATGACATAACCATCTAATGTCAAAATTTTACCAAACTCTGTCGTTTGGAAGACATCAATTTTCTGGAATTCACTCGTCGCAGTATATAGATGTTCTTCGACGCGAAAAGAAAAGCGTGTGTGAGGTGAATGATCTTCAGTAAACCATAGATTCATCGGACGTCCTCCTTTACTACATTAATCCAATCAACTTTTGCATCCTCGGTACCGGTTAAGAAACAACCTTTATCCTTACAATAATTGATGTATTCAATTATTTCGGTTGTGATTCGTTCCCCGGGTGCCACAATTGGAATGCCAGGTGGATAGCACATGACGAATTCGCTTGCCACATGTCCCGAAGACTCAGATAACAATAATGTATCTTTATCTGCGTAAAATGCTTGTTGAGGCGATTGAACAATTTGAGGATTGATATATTCATGATCGAATAAAGTACCAGGATCCTTTTTAAAACGCCGGTTTATTTCTGCTAGTGCTGCGACTAATCGTTCAAGATCCAGTGTACGGTCTCCGACTGAAATATAAGCGAGGATATTCGCTACGTCACCGAACTCGATTTGGATATCGTATTCATCGCGTAAAATATCATACACTTCAATGCCAGCCAATCCCATTTGGCGCGTATGAATCGACAATTTGGACTCATCGAAATCATAGATAGTATCGCCGTTGATTAGCTCTTTAGAATATGCATAGTAGCCGCCGATCTGATTGACTTCATCACGTGTATACTGCGCCATCGTGATCACCTTATCGAAGATTTCCTGCCCGTGTAGTGCCAGGTTCTTACGTGAAATATCTAGTGACGACATCAATAGATAAGAACCGCTCGTAGTTTGCGTCAAGTTAACAATCTGTCGCGTATAGCCTTCACTTACTTCATTGTTGATTAATAAAAATGAGCTTTGCGTTAAAGATCCACCTGATTTATGCATACTAATAGAAGCCATATCCGCACCGACGGACATTGCCGAAGCAGGCAATTTATCATTGAAATAAAAATGCGTACCGTGTGCTTCATCCACTAACACCAACATACCGTGTGCATGTGCTAGATCAGTAATGGCTTTCATATTGGAGCAGATCCCATAATAAGTCGGATTATTAATGAGAATTGCCTTTGCATCGGGATGATCCATGATTGCTTTCTTTACTTCCTCCACCGCCATGCCGAGTGGAATGCCGAGTTCTTTCTGTACTCCTGGATTCACATAGATGGGAATAGCACCACTTAAGATCAAGGCATTGATTGCACTGCGATGAACATTTCGCGGCATGATAATTTTCTCACCCGCTTTACAAGCAGTCATGACCATTGCTTGTACGGCAGAGGTCGTCCCGTTCACGAGCAGGAAAGCGTGCTTCGCGCCAAACGCGTCCGCAGCCAACTCTTCAGCTTCCCGTATGACAGAAACGGGGTGACATAAATTATCAAGAGGTTTCATGGAATTCACGTCGTGTTGTAAGCAAGTATCCCCGAGAAAATCTACAAGCTCCTTATTGCCACGACCGTGTTTATGTCCGGGCACATCAAAAGGAACGACACGTGCTTCTTGATATTGCTGCAATGCTTCCATAATAGGAACGCGATGTTGTGATAATTTCAATGGTCTCTCCTCACTCGTTTTCATAGACGTTGGAACCGCTGTAGATTTCAATCATCTCTTTGCGAAGATTATGAGAGATTTGAAGGCGTTCTTTTGGCGGTAATTCTGAAACATCTTTGTTGAATAAATAATCTTGTAAATCAATCTCTTTAATGAGTAATTTTGTATGGAAGATATTCGCTTGGTAAACATTTATATCGATCGCATCATACTTTTGCAATGTTTTCTCGTCAATGAAGTCTTGAATGGATGTAATTGCATGATCCATAAAAAGTTTTTTGCCGTCGACTGACCGTGTAAATCCACGCACACGATAATCCGCGGTAATAATATCCGAATCAAAGCTTCCGATCAGGTAGTCGAGCGCGTTCAATGGAGAAATCTCTCCACATGTTGACACATCTATATCAACTCGAAATGTCGCAATGGAGTTATCGGGATGATATTCGGGATACGTATGGACGGTCACGTGGCTTTTGTCTAAATGACTGACGACAGAATCTTTATCCGGCAAGATGGGAATCGCACCTTGATTACAAGAAGGATCAATTTGTGATGCAGGGAACTTTTCCTCTGAAATCATCAACGTTACACTAGCGCCTTGTGGGTCGTAATCTTGTTTACTGACATTCAATACATGCGCACCAATCATCTCTGTGACATCGTAAAGGATTTTTGTTAACCGTTCCGAATTGTATTGCTCATCTATATAGGCGATATACTCACTTTGCTCTCTTCTACTTTTTGCATAGCTCACATCGTAAATGTTGAAGCTAAGAGTTTTGGTGAGGTTGTTAAAGCCGTAGAGCTTCAGCTTATTTTCCAACCGTAACATCCGTCCTTTCTAAATAAAGTGTTTATAAGCATATTCACATAAAAAAGCCCCTTTCCAATCCACATGAAATAATACAAACATGACAGATTGGAGAGGGACCTTTACTCTGTTTCGCTTGTTGATATAAGAATAGGGATGTATTCTATTCCATTACATAACAGGTGATTGGATTGGCATAATGCTCAAGTACTCTTCCTAAATTAAAAAACTTATGAAATTGATTTCATTATAAAGGAAAAAGAATAAAAAATATATACTTTTTATTGAAAAATATTAGAAAACAGCGTTTTTATAGCAAATGATAAAATGCTTTGAATTGTCGGCAGAACGTCTTTACGATATGGTATATAAAACAATTACTACATTTTCTGGAGGTAATGAAATGAACGATACAACAGTGGAATATTTAGAACAAGTTCGACAAGATTTCGAAACAAGCCCTTTTTGGAAATTTGCTGGTCTGCAGACACAAAAATTAGAAGCGGGTCATGTGGAATTATATTTACCTTATCGTCAAGATTATGATAATGTACGCGGAACTATTCACGGTGGTATGTATATGTCCGTTCTCGATACGACGATGGGAATGCTTTGTCGTTCAATGGGTGCAAATGATGTTATGACGATTCAAATGACAACGCAATTCTTAAAGCCGGTCGTTCAGGAAGCGGTTTATTCAAAAGCTGCCATTATTAATAGAACACGCTCTACAGCTTTGGTTGAAGGAACACTATTCAATGAGAAGGACGAGTTAGTTGCTCATTGTACTGCTACGTTTAAGTTAAAGTGATTGTCGTGAACTGAGTAGTGATGTTTACCGGTAGTACAATAAAACAGCAGCCAAGCATAAAAGCGTGGCTGCTGCGTAGCGGATCATCCTTTTGGAAGGAACGTACCACAATCTGTTTCGGCTGAGTCTTTTGCCTTTTTACCTTTTCGAGAGATCACTTTGATTTCATCTGCACCACATTGATTACCCGATTCCCAAAAATGACAGTTCGTTACTTCACATAATACGTCTTTTGCCAATTGACCCACCTCCTTTTTACTAGCATATCCAGAAATACTGCATACATACAGGAGATGGAGAAGTAATACATTATGATAATTGTGGAGGAGAGTTCATGGTCACTGTACAAGATATTGCGACACCACGATTACAGAACTATTTGGAATTCGTGCGTGATCCGATTGCTTTCTTTATGCGAGTAGAGCCGCTTGGTGATGTGATTTCATTGAAGACGGGCATTTCCCCAACATTTGTGGTCAACAGTCCTGAAGCTATTCGGGAAATCTTGATTCGTCAAGATCAGTCATTTATTAAAGGACGAACAACGACCGTGTTGCAAAGAACAGTGGGAGAAGGTCTACTGACGACGGAAGGTGAGCGGCATGCGAAGCAGAAGAAATATATTCAACCAGCGTTTTATAAAGAGGTACTGGAACGCTATGCCTATTCCATCATTGACGAAACGGAGAAGTTAGTCGATCGACTTGAACATGAAGAGGAAGTAGATATACACACGGTTATGATGCGGTTGACATTATCAATCATTACACGAACAATGTTTTCGACAGATGTCTCGGCAGAAGAGAAAGAGCTTGCGGACGCCGTCACGACAACGATTGAGCAAAGTATCAAAATTTTATTTAGTCCTGTGATGATTCCAGCTTCTGTTCCGACTAAAGCCAATTTGAAGCATAAGGAAGCAATCCAGACACTTGAAGCAATGATTAGCGATGTGTTAATTGCTGCAAAAGAGCACCCTGGGTGGTTTAAAGATTCCTTGCTGGGCTTGATGATGGCGGTGACAGACGAGGATGGAAACAAATTGTCAGATAAAGAAGTGCGTGATCAGATGATGACGATGTTGCTTGCGGGACATGAAACAACAGCGAACTTATTGGGCTGGTTATTTGCTGAAATTGCGGGGCACTCAAAAGTAGAGAAACGTTTGTTGGTCGAATTGAATACTGCGGACATGACAGGGAGTCCATTTAATTGGATGCGGGAATTACCATATACACAGCAAGTTATTGAAGAAGGCTTGCGTCTTTATCCGCCTGCTTGGTTGATTTATCGCGAACTTAACGAACCTGTTGAGATGTTTGGAAGAACTTTCAAAAAGGGAAGCACGTTTATGATCTGTCCGTATGCGGTTCATCGAAATGAAGAGGTGTTCCCGAATCCTAGTGCATTTGACCCGGATCGGTTTGCAGCAGGTAATAAGTATGCGCCATTTAGTTATTTTCCATTTGGTGGCGGTTCCCGCAGTTGCATCGGTTCGCGATTTGCGATGCTCGAAGCGACTTTGATCATATCGGTACTTTATAAGAAGTTTATATTCCGTAATGTGCGACCACATGCGCCCGTTCCGGAACCGTTGATTTCATTGCGAATCAAAGATGGATGGCCTATGAAGTTAGAGAAGCGCCTTTAACCAACGCAAAACAAAAACAGCGATCATCCAGATGATCGCTGTTTTGCTATCAGATAAATACTACCGCATCTTTAGGAGTCGATAACTCGACGATGCGCTGTACTTCATCACCTTCAAGTGTTTCTTCTTTATATAGTGCATTGACTAACTCTTCAAATTGATATGCATGCTCTTTAATGAGCATTTCTGTTTTTTTTGCAGCTTGGTTAAATAGCATTTGCATTTTTTCTTCTTTTTCCGCTTTATTGAAGAGTAAAGAAAATCCATCTTGGAACAAACCCGTATTCACCATACGCTCAAGAATATCCTTGGCCTGTTCCACATCGCCTCCAACGCCGATACTATGCTCACCCAAATATAGACGCTCTGCAATGCCACCTGCTAGGATCATACTGACTTGGTCGAGCAATTCGCTAGCTGTAGATAAATGCAATTCCTTTTGAATTGGGGCTACATAACCGAGTGCTTGACCTCTTGGAATAATGGTTGCTTTTCTAACCGAACCTGGCTTTGTAAGAGCAGCGACGATGGCGTGTCCGGATTCATGAATGGCTACACGACGCTTCGTTTCTTGGTCGCTTAATGTGCGTGCTGTATTTCCAAGGATTGTCCGGTCAATTGCAAAATCCAAATCATGCTTCTCGATTAATTTCCGACCTTCGCGAATGGCACGGCGGCTGGCTGTTTCGAACAAGCTGCTTATTTCTGCACCAGAAAAACCTGACGTGCTGTCTGCAAGTGTATCGAGAGACGCTGCTACATTAGGAGCCAACGTTTTGCCGTTTGTGTGGATATCGATAATTTCGCGACGTCCTTTTGTATCTGGCAATTGAACGTGAAACGTAAAGTCGATACGTCCTGGACGTAAGAAGGCATCATCCAGCATATCTTTTCGATTCGTAGCTGCAATGAATAACACACCGTCATTATCATTACCACCGTCAAGTTGAACAAGTAGTTCGGTTAACGTCTTTTCCGATTCTTCTCCACCATGTTCTTTTCTCTTTCCAGCCAATGCATCTACTTCGTCTATGAAGATAACAGCAGGGCGTTGTTTGCGGGCATTTTCAAAAAGTGTACGTACCCGTGAAGCTCCAACACCTACAAATAATTCTGTAAAGGCTGCTCCGCTAGAAGAATAAAAAGTAGCTCCTATTTCTTTTGCGATAGCTTGAGCTAGTAATGTTTTACCTGTTCCCGGAGGTCCATATAGTAAAATACCTTGAGGCAATGCAATGCCCATTTCATTTGCAACTTCAGGGTTTTTGAATACTTCTAACGTTTGGAGGATTTCTTCTTTCATTTCTTGAGGGATTCCACCAATATTGTCCATTGTAATATCAGGAAGAGGAGTCGCTTTTGACGCTTGATGCTTCATAGCCGACGCACCAATATTGAGCTTGCCTTTTTTATGCAGAATGAAAAGTGTCAAAAGAGCTGCCAGGACAAGCCCACCAAAAATCCAGCTACCCATCGAACTTGCTGCTTTATATTGATAAGTTACATTATATTTCTGTACCAAGTCATCCACTAATGTACTCTGTGGACGCACCATCGTGCTGTATGTTGTGTTATCTACAATGATTGATAATTGACCTTTGGCTGTTTCGTTTAATAAGACACTAGCATCTGATTGTTCAGCAATCAGTTTTTCCATCTGGGCAAAAGAAACTTCTTTTCCCCCAGTGGATTGTAAATAGTTCCAAGTGGCACCTGCAGCAATGGCCATGACAAAGAGGACTACGACAAAAATTTTTGATGCTAATTTTGAAATAGGCTTCAAGTTCAGCTCCAGCTCCTTTAGTGAATTACTTAAATTATACGTAAAAGTAGGAGTTTTGAATAGTATATAAACAGAATAAATAGTTACAAATTCAAGTCTTTGTGAGAAAATGCCTAAAAACAAGCGATATCGTGATACTATCATGTATTTCTTGAGAATGAACTATATGAACTGCCCTACATCCAACAGTCGATTTCTCACTATCTTCAAAAATAATACAAACTAAAAAGCCGTTGCTAGAAATCGTGTATTCCACGACCTCCAGCAACGGCTTCCGCTACTTTGATAAAGTGACCTATTTAGGTCGTACATCTTCTAACACAGCAAAGCCATCACGAACTTTTATATCTGCAAGCAATTGACCTTTGCGTGATAAATCCTCTAACTGCATACCCGTATTCTCAGCTACATAGAAACGATCGGGAAGGAAGTTTGCGAAATACATTTGATTTTCATCGATACTGTGTTCGCCGTAATAATACATATCTCCTTTTAAAAATAGACCGTCACTTGGTTTCTTATGTGTAACGGTCTTCAACCCGTATAAATTTCCTTCATCTTGTTCTAAAACGGCATATACCGTCAATTTACCAGTATCATGTTTGGAGAATTCTTTAATAAGCGCCGGATCAAGTCTTTCTTTGGAGAATTCTTCAATCGCAAATTGGAGACTAACATAATCACCATAAAGAATGTCGCGCGGATCGACAGGTACTGTTTCCAATGTGATGGTTTTACCTGTATTCATTGTATATAAAGGCTTCCAAGTCATCGCTAGGAGAAGGATAATTGGGACTATTAAAGCAACAAGAAATAGATTCCGTTTATTCTTCATGACGTTTCACCGTCTCTCGTCTTGATTTTTCAAACCAGAATCCAAAGCCAATCAACAGCAAACCGCCTACGATGAAAAATAATGACTTTGGCATGAAGTCATATGTGATATCCGTGTAATAACGGTAGATTAACGCACACGTGATCAAAATAGCAGGTAAACTGTCTTTCTTTAGAAGATAAATCAATAAGATAATGAATACAGCGGTGAAGATATAAGGTACAGCATCACCAAATCGTAAATCATTCCATATGAACGGGAAAGTCAGCATAATACCCGTAATTCCAAATAGTACGGAACCCGTCCAAGAGGACTCTGTACGATAATGTTGAAAAGGTGCGAGTGCAAGAAGTACGCCTAATACAAAGACAATCAATACGGAAATCCATTCCTCAATATGGAAGAATTCTAGCATATTGACGATAAAAGCCGCACTAAGCAATACATTCATAACAAACAATGAGCTTTTTCTTCCGAATCGTGTTTCATTCATCCAAAATAGTAGAGGAATCAATAGTAGCAACCAGAAAGGACCAAAGCTTCCAACTTCATAGGCAGAGAAAGCACTAAAACTGTAGATAATAAAAAATGCACTTGCAAACACAGCGAGCAATTGATCTTTTAAATAATAGGCAAGTGGCGAGATTCCGATACCCCATAATAGGAAATCTGTATATACGGTATGTTGTAAATGAAAGCTCTGACCAATTAGAAATATCCCGGCTCCAAAAATGGCAGCTCCTATATAATACATACTGCGGGACGTTCTTTCGTAATTGCTTTCAAGCTTGTATCCCGCGATGTATGCCAAGATCATGCCAACGACAATTAATCCAAACTTAAAGAAAGGCGTTAGTCCAGCCCAGTTACCTGCGATAAAACTCAGTATGCCTATCCCCACTAATATAGCTCCAAAAGCCAGCAAGATTCTCACGAAATTAGTGCCACCCTTAGATTCATATAGCGAGAGCATTTCGTTGACATCTGCTTCTTTCATTTTGCCTTGCTGTTGTAGAAAAGAAAACTCTTGTTGCAAGAAAGTGAATTGTTGCTTACTAACTGTTCTTTTCATACTAATTCCCTCCTTTCATAATAGTTACTAAGTAGACTGATTAATACATTATATGTTACAGAATATCAAGGATGAAAATATCCTAACAGGAATTATCTAGTTAAATATAGTATCTCGTATATTTTCTAAAAATACAATAAATACTAGAAAGATACATATTTCTCCTTTAATTTCCTATTGACATTCATTTGAGAACGATTATCATTGATAACAGAAAACTAAACTTTGGGAAGTAGGAATAAATATGAAACAAAAAATAGTAACAGCTTTCGTTTTAACAACAGGAATTTTACTATCAGGTTGTGGAGCAGCTGAAGAATCTACGGGAAAAGCACCAGCAGCAACTGAAGAAGTCGACTTAACTGTTGAAACAGATGCGTATAAAGAGTTTGCGCTTGAACAAATGGATGAATTCGTTATGGGCACAGAAAAATTCGTCACAGCTGTTAAAGCGGGAGATATAGAAGAAGCAAAGAAAATCTATCCTCTTGCTAGAATGTATTTTGAACGCTCTGAACCGATTGCAGAAAGCTTTGGAGACTTAGATCCACGAATCGATGCACGCCTTGCAGATGTTCAAGAAGAGGGGCAAGGAGAAGAAGAATGGTCTGGCTATCATAAAATCGAGTACGGTCTATGGGTGGAGAATACAACCGAAGGGTACGCAGATGTTGCGGATCAATTACTTAAGGATGCAAAGGAACTGCGTGCACGAGTAGAAACAGTTGAAGTATCACCTGACTTGATGATCACGGGAGCAGTCGATTTACTGAATGAAGTTTCTACTTCTAAAATAACTGGTGAAGAAGAAATTTATTCTCACACCGATCTATATGATTTTAAAGCAAATATTGAAGGTGCAGAAAAAATCTATGAAATTCTAAAGGATAAGATGGCAGAGAAAAATCAGCAACTAGTCGATGAACTTGAAACGAAATTCCGAACAATCAATAGTCTACTTGCTGAATATGAAGATGGAAATGGCGGCTATATATCGTATGAAGAACTAACAAAAGAAGATACAAAATCGCTATCAGAAGCGGTAAATCAATTAGGTGAACCATTAAGTATGATGGGCATCGTAACGGAGTGATACTATGACGGACCAAACGGAAGAGAAATTCTATGAAAAGAAAATTTCACGTCGTCAAATGCTGAAGTATACAGGAGCAGGTGCAGCAGGTGTAGCGATCGGAGCATCAGGTCTTGGCAGTGTTCTCAAAGTATTCGGAATGGTAGAGGAAGAAGATAATCCACTCTCAAAAAACAAGATTAATTTCTATGGAAAGCACCAATCCGGAATTGCGACTGAATGCCAAAGTTATGTATATTTTGCTTCGTTAAATGTCTTGGTACATTCACAACAAGAATTAATGGATCTATTTAAAACGTGGACTCCCATTGCTGTTCGCATGATGAATGGTGAACAGATTGATGGTCAGACTTCTAATATGCTCATTCCGGCAAAAGATACAGGAGAAGCAGTCGGATTGGATGCTTCCAATTTAACGTTGACGTTTGGTGTAGGTCCGTCACTATTTGAAAAAGAATCTATAGGCTTAGCATCAAAAAAGCCTTCTGAACTGAAAGATTTGCCGCACTTCCCGAAAGATCAACTAGATCCAACTTATACGGGTGGAGATATTTGTATTCAAGCCTGTGCAGATGATCCGCAAGTTGCGTTCCATGCAGTTCGAAACTTAGTGCGTATAGCTTCAGGGAAAGTGTCATTAAAATGGACACAAGCAGGTTTTAATTCCTATCCAATGAAAGGGAAGAAAAAAGAAACACCAAGAAATTTATTTGCATTTAAAGATGGTTCAGTTAATCCTAATGGATCTAAAGAAGCTGAAATGAATGAAGTCGCTTGGATAGATGCTGGTCAATCAAAAAGTTGGATGACCAATGGTACGTACATGGCTGTCCGTCGAGTTCAGATGCATTTAGAAACATGGGACAGAACAGCTTTGCGGGAACAAGAAGCTACATTTGGCCGTCATCGTGATACGGGAGCGCCAATAGGTAAAGAAAAAGAAACGGACGAAGTAGACTTGGATGAAAAAGATGCAAATGGTGAGTATGTTATCTCCCAAACTTCCCATGTGCGGTTGGCTAAGAAATCCAAAAAGAAAATTTTACGTCGATCATTCTCCTATAGTTCGGGCGTTATGGATTCAACAGGTACATTTGATGCAGGTTTATTGTTCATCTCGTTCCAAAAAGATCCCGAACAATTTATCGCAATCCAAAATAGTTTTGGTCGTGAAGATAAATTAAATGAATATATTACTCATCGCGGCAGTGCGCTATTCGCCTGCTTCCCTGGGATTCAAAAGGGAGGCTTTATCGGTGACTCACTCTTCTCAATTATATAAATGGATTGCAGTTATGTTAATCGTTCTATTCATGCCAATCCGTCCAGCGTTCGCTGAAACGGAAACAAATTATAGTGACCTCTATATTTCCATTAGTGATTCGATTATGCAAACTAAGAAATCGAACGATGCAGAAGCACTGACATCTTTACTAGAATTCGAAACGATTTGGCAACAACAGAATCTGGAGAGTTCGCGGTACACGAAAGAAATCGATAAAACGTTAAAAAAAGCAATACAAGCTGACTCGGAAACACGCGGAGTGTTATTGAGTTCATTATCTAAAGCAGTACATGAATTGGAAATGTCAGAAAATCCAGTTGACGAACAAGCGGAACGTGAGAAGTTTGGAAAAGCGATGGAATCGTCGCTCGCGGACTTGCGATTATCAATTGAGTCGGGTTCACTTGAAGAAATCGAACAAGCCAATCAACAGTTCATTTCTACTTGGACACGCAATGAACGTCCAGTGCGAGAGCAAAGTATTTCAGCGTATGGTGCAATTGAAACGGCTATGGCATTCATGAGAATCACGTTGGCGGAGGAAGAACCTGACCTTAATATGTTGCGGACACAATTTGATGAATTAACTGTCACGGTAGATCAGTTTGTCGAGGGGACGTTGAAAGAGACAGCAACTAAAGACTATTCTTTGACCACATTGATTGCACTGTTAGATGAAAGCTCAGACTTCTTACAAAATGGAGAGCTTGATAACGCGAAGAAATCATTGAGTGAGTTCATTAAAATTTGGCCGAATGTAGAAGGGGAAGTGCGTACGAAAAATGCCTCTCTTTATACAGAGCTTGAAAATGAACTACCTTTGATGATTGGACAATTGTCAAATAGTGGTTATGATCTTAAAAATGCCGATCGTCAGTTACAAAATTTCAAACAACAGATTGCCTTACTGCAAACAAATGATAGTTTCAGTTTTTGGGACTCTGCACTGATTTTATTACGTGAAGGTCTCGAAGCATTGCTGATTATTATGGCACTATTATCATTCTTAACTAGTGCTAATCAACAAGCTATGCGTAAATGGGTGTTTGTTGGAGCAAGTGCTGGCATGATGCTTAGTATGGTAGTAGCGATCATGATGTCCACGGTATTGCAATCTCTCACGATTGGTAATGACCGTGAAATAATGGAAGGTTATGTTGGACTAGTAGCTGCTGCACTAATGATTGGTGTCGGCATTTGGATGCATCAAAAATCTAATATCGCCTCGTGGAATCGATATATATCTAAGCAAATGGGTCAAGCAATTTCAAAAGGTAGTGTATTCGCCATGGCATCGGTCAGTTTCCTTTCTGTATTTAGAGAAGGTGCGGAAACGATTGTCTTCTATGCAGGAATTGCGCCGAAAATGTCTACTCTGGAATTTGTGATGGGGATATTGCTAGCTATTATCATATTGGCGATCGTTGCGGTCGTCTTCATGAAGCTCAGCCATCGTATTCCGATCCATCGCTTCTTTGCAGTAGCGACGATTTTGATCTACGTACTGGCTTTCAAGATTATTGGTGTCAGTCTGCATACGTTGCAGTTGACGAACGTGATCAACACAACGGTACAACCCAGATTGCCGATAATTGACTTAATTGGTTTTTATCCGACCTATGAAACGATTATGGCACAACTCGGTTTACTAATCCTCATCTTAGTAGCTGCCTGGATACGAAGAACAGGTAAGCACACTAACGTAAAACTATCGAATTAACTAAACGAGAATGTCCTAGAAGTTACTTCACTTCAACAGGGCATTCTTTTTTACGTATATCTAAGTTCAAAGTTTATGTTTGATAGATGTAGTAGTTTAACTAGTGAGTACGTAGGGAACACGTCTCTTGCGAAGCACAAATCACTACTCGGAAACTGTCAATTCATTCTATATTAAATACCTACTTGACTAATAGGAATAATCATAATACAATGAAACCATCTTAAAAAAGTTGTCAGTTTAGTCAGATTTTCTACAACGTTAAGCCATAATAAAAATACAATAAGAGGTTGCGAGGGTGATGAATATGGCGTTACAAGTATCGAACAGTCCTTTTAGTGAAGAACAAGTAGAATTGCTCAATCGTTTATTACCGAACATTACAGAAACACAGCAAAGTTGGTTGAGTGGTTATTTAACAGCTGTCAGTTCAGCTTCAGTACCATCGGCTGGCGTCGCTGTGTTAGAACGTCCCGCCATCGAAGTTCCGACAGCGATAAAAGAAATAACTGTTCTTTACGGATCACAAACAGGTAACGGACAGGGAATAGCAGAACGAGCAGCTGCCAAGTTAAAAGAACAATCTTTTAATGTAACAATCCAGTCCATGAATGATTTTAAACCAAATAATCTGAAGAAAATTGAAAACCTATTGCTGGTCGTCAGTACACATGGAGAAGGAGATCCACCTGACACAGCTTTACCATTCTTTGAGTTCTTGCATGGTAAACGTGCGCCAAAACTAGATCATCTTCATTATTCTGTATTGGCACTGGGCGATAGCTCGTACGAATTTTTCTGTAAGACAGGTGCTGATTTTGATCAGAAACTAGCCGAACTCGGTGCTATTCAGTTAGCACCGCGTGTAGAGTGTGATTTGGATTATGATGAGCCTGCAGCACAGTGGTTAGCGGCAGTGGAAGTCTCATTGGAAATTCATACGGGGGGCCAATCAGCGGCAGCTAGTGTAGAAGTTGAAGCTTCATCCTCCACTCAGTACTCACGCACAAATCCATTTAAAGCAGAAGTACTTGAAAATATTAACCTAAACGGTCGAGGTTCAAATAAAGAGACGCGTCATATAGAAATTTCATTGGAAGGTTCTGGATTGACATATAAACCAGGAGATAGTGTAGGGATTTTTCCAACGAATAATTCCGACTTAGTCGATAAGATTATTAGGCTAGGTAATTGGAATGCAGAAGAAACAGTTGAAATCAATTCACAAGGAGAACGCCGTGCTTTACGTATTGCTTTACTGAATCACTTAGAGATTACCGTAGTAACTAAACCGCTACTTGAAAAACTATCTACTTACTCCAAGTCGGAAGAGTTGAAACGAATTGTAAATAAAGAAAATGCGGATGAACTACGTGCGTATGTTGATGGACGGGATGTATACGATGCATTAACGGACTTCGGACCAGTAGAAGCTTCAGAACAACAACTGGTGGGGATTCTTCGTAAATTGCCCGCGAGATTATATTCAATTGCTAGTAGCCTAGAAGCGAATCCTGAAGAAGTCCATCTGACAATTGGTGTTGTTCGTTACGAAGCGCATGGCCGCGATAGACAAGGCGTTTGCTCTATCCAATGTGCAGAAAACCTTGAACCGGGAGATACATTACCCATCTATATTCATAAAAATGATAATTTCCGTTTGCCTGCTAATTTGGAAACACCCATCATTATGATAGGGCCAGGGACGGGTATCGCGCCATTCCGTTCATTCATTGAAGAACGTAGTGAAACAGGAGCGGAAGGAAAGTCTTGGTTGTTCTTTGGAGATCAGCATTATGTGACCGATTTTTATTATCAGACTGAGTGGCAAAATTACGTGAAGGATGGCACGTTAACACGTCTCGATGTAGCTTTTTCACGTGATACGGATGAAAAAGTATATGTGCAGCATCGTATGAAACAATCGAGTCGAGAACTGTATCAATGGATTGAAGAAGGTGCAGTGATTTATGTATGCGGTGATGAACAGAACATGGCAAAAGACGTCCACGCGACTTTGCTGGAAATCCTTCAGCAAGAAGGCGATAAATCACTTGAAGAAGCCGAACAATTCATAACACAGTTAGTTCAAGAAAAACGCTATCAGAGAGACGTCTATTAAGTAATTTGAAGGGGAGTGGAAGCGTGTCTTCAACAACAAAACCGATCCATATACAAGATGGAGCACCGAGTGATGTAGAAGAAATTAAAATTGAAAGTGATTACTTGCGAGGAAATCTCATTGAAACGATGAATGATTCTATCAGTTCAGGAATTCCAGATGATGATAACCGTCTGATGAAATTCCACGGCAGTTATTTGCAGGATGACCGAGATCTGCGGGTCGAGCGACAGCGTCAAAAGCTAGAGCCAGCCTATCAGTTCATGATCCGCGTGCGGACACCAGCTGGCTTCGCTACGCCAAAACAATGGCTTGTTATGGATAAATTGGCACATAAATATGGTAATGGCACATTAAAATTAACGACACGCCAAGCGTTCCAAATGCACGGTATTTTAAAATGGAATATGAAAAAGAATATCCAGGAAATGAATGATGCATTACTGGATTCCATCGCAGCTTGTGGTGATGTCAACCGAAACGTCATGTGCAGCCCAAATCCGAATCAGTCATCGGTTCACACGGAAGTCTATGAGTGGTCGAAGCGATTAAGCTTAGACTTATTGCCACAAACAACGGCTTATCATGAAATTTGGTTGGATGAGGAAAAGGTTGTGGATACGGCAGGGGAAGAGGTGGAACCTATATATGGTGCTACGTACTTACCGAGAAAGTTCAAGATTGGTATTGCAGTTCCTCCAATGAATGATATCGATGTATTCTCCCAAGATATTGGATTGATTGCTATAGTAGAAGACGAAAAACTAGTCGGTTTTAACGTGGCAGTTGGTGGCGGTATGGGAATGGCCCATGGCGACGAGCAGACCTATCCTCAGTTAGGTCGTCTAATTGGCTTCATCCCTGCAGATCAAGTGGTAGAAGTAGCGAAGCATTTGATGATGATCCAACGTGATAACGGAAATCGCTCTGTACGAAAGTATGCGCGATTCAAGTACACGATTGATTCTCGTGGACTTGATTGGTTAATTGAAGAACTTCATAGTCGTCTTGGCTGGGAATTAGAAGAATCACGCCCTTATCACTTCGATCATAATGGCGATCGCTATGGTTGGATACCAGCTGAAAATGAACACTGGAATTATACATTCTTCATTGAAAACGGTCGCGTGCGTGATACGGAAAACTATAAACTGATGACCGCACTTCGTGAAATTGCAGAAATCCACACAGGTGATTTCCGTTTGAGTCCGAATCAAAACTTAGTATTAGGTGATGTAGCGGCTTCAAATAAAGAGAATATAGAAGAAATCATTGCGAAGTATGGATTAGAGTCATCAGCTGAGCAGTCAGCATTACGTAGAAACTCCATGGCATGTGTGTCGCTGCCGACATGTGGGTTGGCGATGGCAGAAGCAGAGCGATATCTACCTTCATTGATCACGAAAATCGAAGGCTTGTTAGATGAAGCAGGGCTTGGAGATGAAGAAATCGTGACGCGTATGACGGGTTGTCCAAATGGCTGTGCACGTCCAGCGATTGCAGAGCTCGGATTCATTGGTAAAGGACCAGGCAAGTATAATATGTACTTAGGTGGCGGTTTTTCGGGGCAACGCCTGAGTAAGATCTACCGTGAGAATATTGGTGAAGAAGAGATATTAGGTGAATTAGGACCTATATTAAAGCGTTATGCGAAAGAACGCAATGATGGGGAACACTTTGGTGACTTTGTAATTCGTGCTGGCATTGTGGCAGAAACTACAGACGGAACGAATTTCCATACCGTGTGATTAAATAAGCAGAGCAGCTAGTGTGAAAACTAACTGCTCTTTTTCATGAAATGAAATATTGTGTAGAAGTGAATTGTACATATATGGTTGATTAAGGAGAGAGTTTAGAATTCTTGTTCTCGATAAACGATTTTATGTAATATTGCATTTAGTAAGATGGTTATCGATATTATTATTATGGTGCTGTGCTGGCATTGTTATGGGTGCTGTAATATTAGGTAATTTGGGTATTAACGGTATTGAGGTACCTTTAGAATAGATGGGCTACTAGTAACCAATTCATAATTTACCCCATATGATATGAATGAAAATATATATAAGGGGGACAATTGTGTACTATTTAGGGAACAGTATATATCAAGGATACGATCCAGAAGCATTACAAAAGTCATTAGCATTGATGTTTGAGGCGGTTCAAGGAGAAAAGGAAGACCGGCTTTTTTATGAGTACTTAATATCTGTTGCTCCCACACAGGAAGATAAAGAAATAATTTCATCCATTCGAGATGATGAGATTAGACATAATTTAATGTTTAAGAAAATGTATAAAGATTTTACTGGTCAAGAAGTAATGGACGTAACTGCAGAGGATTTTAAGAAACCAGCTTCCTATATAGAAGGAATTCAGCAAGCCCTTTTTGGCGAGTTAAAAGCAGTAGAAAAGTATAGAGAAATACGAAAAGGTCTACCGGATTGTCAAAATCGAGACATAGTATTTGATATATTAACTGATGAACTTAAGCATGCCGCAAAGTACAATTTTCTTTACACTGAAAATCGTACGAATAGTCATGTGCAAAATGAATCAAATATAGAAAAAACTCCTGACGATTGGATTAGGTACACAGAGTTTTTAGTCGAAGAAGCACAAGAAGATGTGAAAAGGGGTATCAATTTAACACATGTTTTTCAAGAGTTTATCTTGATGGGGGTACTTGTGGGCAAAGGGTATTCTCCTAAGCAAGCGTATGAAACTGTGGAATCTTGGGAGCGAACAGGAGAATCTCAATTGTTACAGGAGAGTAAGAAAATTCCATGAAATTTCTTCTTGGAAAACGAACGACCATGTATGCTTAGTTGAAGAACCGGCTACCTTTACATGGTAGCTATTTCATATTTAGTAATACTTCTGTGAACACTTTTAAGTTATTAATTTTATAGATCTATTTGCGGGGTTCAGCTATCGGGCGGGTTTGCGTAACATGATTTATTTGTAATTACTAAGTTAATCTTCGCTACAGCAGGTGATTTTGGGAGGATCAGTGGTTCACCGCCCGCCCATAGCACACGCGTCCGGCTGCAACACAGATTAACGAGTTTAAACCACTATCCCATCTAAGGGTGCGTTTGGACATAAGAAATCCAAAGGAGGCTGAGACATAACTATCTCACCGCGTTTCCCTGAACTCCGAAAGGCACGCTTTCCGAGGGGCGTGGCTTGAGCCGCTTCCTTCGCTTTGCTACGTCCAGGGTCTCAAGACGCACGCTGATCCCTCAGGAGTCGGCCTTTCTCCGTTCCGGTACATTCTGATACTCTAAA
>NZ_PDYV01000011.1:0-112485 GCF_002743235.1 Sporosarcina sp. P25 | reverse complement strand
TGCTTGTTCTTTTAAGGTAAACAATCGTTCAGTCACATTCATCCGCTCCCACATCTTTTTATTCATTATAAACAAAAGTACCCTATAGGATAGACTTTTTTCAAAGTGTCTATCTTATAGGGTACATTTTACTTCTTCTGGGCTTTTTTATAATTAAAATTGTAGGTGTTTTTGAATATATGCTGTAACGTCTTCAATAGGCATACGTTCTTGCTCCATGGAATCACGGTGACGAACAGTCACTTGTTTGTCTTCCAACGAATCAAAGTCAAATGTAATACAGAATGGAGTTCCGATTTCATCTTGACGACGGTAACGACGTCCGATGGATTGAGAATCATCATATTGTACTGGGAAATGCTTTGAAAGCTCCGCATATACTTGTTGTGCATCATCCGCAAGCTTTTTGGATAATGGAAGGACTGCTGCTTTGATTGGCGCTAATGCTGGGTGGAAACGAAGAACAGTACGTGTATCGCCGTCTTCAAGTTCTTCCGTATCGAATGCGTCACATAAGAAAGCCAACGTTACGCGGTCCGCACCAACGGAAGGTTCGATACAGTAAGGTACGTATTTTTCATTCGTAATTGGATCTTGGTAATGGAAGTCTTCGCCTGAATATTCCATATGACGGTTCAAATCGAAGTCCGTACGGTTAGCGATCCCCCATAGCTCTCCCCAACCAAATGGGAATTTGTATTCGATATCCACAGTTCCTTTAGAATAGTGGGATAGCTCATCTTCATTGTGTTCGCGAAGACGAATATTATCTTTCTTCAAACCAAGTTTCAATAATAATCCTTCAGACTGGTCAATCCAGTACTTATACCATTGCTCATCTTCGCCTGGTTTACAGAAGAATTCAAGTTCCATTTGTTCGAATTCACGAGTACGGAATGTGAAGTTACCCGGTGTGATTTCGTTACGGAAACTTTTTCCTACTTGTGCGATACCAAAAGGTACTTTCTTTCTCATAGAGCGTTGAACATTCTTGAAGTTCACGAAGATTCCTTGTGCCGTTTCAGGACGTAGGAAAATTTCGTTCGCAGAGGAATCTGTTACGCCTTGGCTTGTTTTGAACATTAAGTTGAATTGACGGATTTCCGTATAATCCAACGCACCACATGTAGGACATTTGATTTCGTGTTCTTGAATCAAATCGAACATTTTATCAAACGGTAGGCCATCGACGACCATTTCAATTCCCTTTGCATCCAATGCTTCTTCGATTAATTTGTCTGCACGGTGACGGGTATTACATTTTTTACAGTCGATCATCGGATCATTGAAGTTTCCGATATGACCGGATGCTTCCCAAACTTTCGGGTTCATCAGGATTGCGGAATCAAGACCTACGTTATAAGGTGATTCCTGGATGAATTTCTGCCACCAAGCGCGTTTGATATTGTTTTTTAGTTCGACACCTAGAGGACCGTAATCCCAAGTGTTTGCCAAACCACCATAAATATCAGACCCTGGGAATACGAACCCCCGTTGTTTTGAAAGATTGACTACTTGTTCCATAGATAACATTCTAAACGCCTCCAATTAAAATAAGCACACGTCTCCGGACATAGATCATGTCCGGGGACGAGTGCATGATAACCCGCGGTTCCACCCCGATTGGTTTTTCAACCCACTTTCATAATGAATGTTTCAACTCCCGGCTGCCGTTTTCGTGTAGGTACAGGCTTTCACTATCCCTGTTCGCTCAAAATATACACTACTTATTGACCGTTCTTCGTTTACTTGATTCAAAATTAGTTTAGCATGCTTCTCCTTTCTTCGCAATAGCGAGCGTGTTGATATATAATTAGACAGTAAATACAACTTTGAAGTCTGAAGGCGGTGACATGTTTGGAATTAAATACACGTCAGAATGAAATCCTCGACATCGTCAAAGGAAACGGTCCGATTACAGGGGAGCAAATTGCTGAGCGTTTACATTTGGCGCGCGCTACGATCCGGCCGGATTTGGCAATCTTGACGATGGCTGGATTTTTGGATGCACGACCGCGTGTAGGTTATTTCTATTCTGGCAAGAAACCTATCAAATCCGTTGCAGATGGCATGGTGGATATGATTGTAGCCAATTACCAATCGAGGCCAGTCGTCATCACTGAAAATCTATCTGTCTATGACGCGATTTGCCAGCTGTTTTTAGAAGATGTAGGTACGCTATTCGTGGTGGACCAACAGTCGTTATTGACAGGCGTTGTGTCACGAAAGGATTTACTGAGAACGAGCATCGGAAGAACAGAATTAGAAAAGATACCCGTGCATGTCATTATGACAAGAATGCCGAATGTCACATATTGCAAAAAAGAAGACACACTCATTTCCGTTGCCAAAAAAATGATGGACAGTCAAATCGATTCATTGCCTATAGTTCAAGAGCGTGAAAAAGGACTAGAAGTAATGGGACGGGTGACGAAAACAAATATTACTGCCGCTTTTCTTTCATTAGTGGAAGATCAAGATGTATGAGGAGTGACTGCATGACAAAATTCACATTATTTATTGTCTCCGATTCTGTCGGGGAAACTGCAGGTCTTGTGACGAAAGCGGCTGCGAGTCAATT
This sequence comes from Sporosarcina sp. P25, assembly GCF_002743235.1. Lineage (NCBI taxonomy): Bacteria > Bacillati > Bacillota > Bacilli > Caryophanales > Caryophanaceae > Sporosarcina > Sporosarcina sp. P25. The sequence continues at coordinate 109,904 of NZ_PDYV01000011.1, read as the reverse complement.
TCGACACGATTTGGAGACGGTTTCAATAAAAAGATTTTCGTATATAGAAGAGAATTCACAATTGGAAGAGATTGTATTCTTAGCAAAGCAACAGCAAGCATTGATTGTCTTTACCTTAGTCAAAAGCCAGATGAGAGAGCAGCTACATCTACTTTGTGAAGAATTGAAAGTACCTTTCGTAGACTTGCTCGGTCCATTGATTGAGAAGATGGGAGACCAGTTGAAACAAGAACCATTTGAAGAGCCCGGTCTTGTCAGGAAGTTGGATGATGATTATTTTAAGAAGATTGAAGCCATCGAGTTTGCAGTTCGCTATGATGACGGAAGAGATACACGTGGCATATTGGAAGCGGATATGGTCCTAATCGGTGTTTCGCGTACATCCAAAACGCCGTTATCTCAATATCTTGCGAATAAAGGTTTTAAAGTGGCCAACGTACCGCTTCTGCCAGAAGTGGACCCGCCGTCAGAACTTTTTTCTATTGATCCTGCAAAGTGCTTTGGCCTATGTATTTCCGTTGAGCAATTGAATTCGATTCGGAAATCTCGCTTGAAGACATTAGGCTTGAAAGATGATGCAAACTATGCGAAAATAGCACGTATTCAACAAGAGATTGACTATTTCAATGAAATTACTACACGTGTCGGTTGTGAAGTCATCGATGTGACGAATCGCGCGGTAGAAGAGACAGCCAATACGATTCTTAAAGCATTTTTAGCAAGGAAGGCCAACTGAAAGAATTAGTTGGGTCTTCTTTTTTCTGTGTGTCTCCACTCGACTAACATGTCATAAATGTGACATAAATGCAGATACTAAAAATATTTATAGCAAAAAATGTCGATAAAGAAGGATTTTTGTGAAGCGTCTAGAATTTATGTATATAGAGTGGAAATGGTGATAGAATGACAAGAATATCTGATGATACAATTGAGGAAATCCGTTCAGGAACCGACATCGTCGATTTGATCAGCGAATATGTCCAATTAGCAAAAAGAGGTAAAAACTGGTTTGGACTTTGCCCGTTCCATGAAGAAGGCAGTCCGTCTTTCTCTGTTTCCGAAGACAAGCAGCTTTTCCATTGTTTTGGTTGCGGCGCAAGCGGAAATGCCATCACGTTCATGATGGACATGGAAAACCGGTCATTCATCGACTCCATCGTCAAACTAGGCAGCCGAATGGGATTAGAATTGGAAAGTTCCCAAACAGACAACCAAGCGTCAAATTCCTCGTCTAATCAAAAAATGCTGAAAGCCTACACACTGGCTGCTAATTTTTATAGCCATCTGCTCTTAAACACCATAGAAGGCGAAAAAGCATTAGAATATCTAGAAAAAAGAGGATTTACGCGTGACGAGATAGAACAGTATGAAATAGGATGGTCTCCCATTCAATCAGATGCCTTATCGGCACTGCTAAAGAGACAAGGTTTTGATATGAAGGAAATGGAAACGGCAGGGCTTTGTTTCCATAAAGAAGATGGCTCAGGTTATTTTGACCGTTTCAGAGGAAGGATCATGTTTCCGATTCAGGATGATAATGGTGCAACAATCGCATTCTCCGGCAGAAGGTTGGAGGATTCTTCTTCTGACGCTAAATATATCAATAGTCCAGAAACTCCCGTCTTTGAAAAGAGTAAGGTTTTGTTTAATTTTCACCGTGCACGTCTTAATGTTCGAAAAACGGGTAAAGTAGTATTATTCGAAGGTTTCATGGATACGATTGCAGCAGATCGTGGCGGAATAGGAAATACAGTGGCTGTTATGGGTACTGCATTGTCCGCGCATCATATCGTGAAATTGAAGCGAATGGCAAAAAAGATCGTCATTTGCTGCGATGGTGACTCAGCTGGCTGGGGGGCTGCCAAACGATTTGCTGACCAATTAATGGATAGCGGAATGGATGTACTGATTGCCACCTTACCTGATAAAATGGATCCTGATGATTATATCAGTCAGCATGGTTCAGAAGTATTTTCAGAAAAGGTGCTTGATCAAGCGTTATCTTATATTTCTTTCGTAGCGGCCTACTATAGAAGAGATAAGAATTTATCCGTTGATCATGATATCAAGCAATATGTACACGAAGTATTTGACGAACTGGCTCACCGTTGTTCTCCTATCGAGAAGGATTTATTGATCCAGCAACTCCACAATGAAACACATGCTTCAAAAGAGTCACTTGGTCAAGAATTCACCAAGTCGATTGCTAAGAAAGCGAAACAATCGCGAGATACAAGTCCTGATGAAGACAGAACTGTACAAGTTACGAGAGCCCCGGTGAATCGTGCGGAAACAGATCGTGCGGAACAATTACTTCTTGCGCATCTGCTGATGGACGCAGATCTATTCGAGGAAAAACGACTGGAACTTCAAGATTTATTTGTGCGAGATGATATCATCAAAATATTCTTTAAGTTAGCAGCGTTTTATGAACAATATGATTTGCCAAACTATCAGCGATTTGCAGAAACGTTGGAAGACCGGCAACTAAAGAAAGTAGTCATGGAAGCCATCTTAACTGAACGTTCACAGGAGCATATTACACAAGAAGTGAATGACTGTATCCGTCATTTGAAAAAAAATCAAATCAAACGTCTAATTGATCAAAAACGACATGAATCAAAAGAAGCAGAAAAAAGGAACGACCTACTGAAAGCAATGGAGTTGGCCTCGGAAGTAATCCAGCTTGTGAGATCGTTAAAGGTTCTGTAAGGAGGTATAGTCACTATGACAAAAGAAGAACAAACGGGAGAAGTAGAATTGACTCTTGAAGAAGCAAAAGCAGCTATTATTGAAGCAGGTAAAAAAACAGGTGAACTAACACTAGAGGATGTAACAGAGAAACTGGCATCCTTTGAAATGGAACCAGAACAATTTGAAGAGTTTTTAGATCAGATTGAAGCGCAAGAAATCGAAATGGATAGAAAAGAAGAAGTTGATCCCAAGGCTGAAAAAGAAGAACAATTCGACTTAAATGATTTAAGTGTACCACCTGGCGTCAGAATCAACGATCCAGTCCGTATGTATTTAAAGGAAATTGGACGGGTGGATTTATTGACAGGTAAAGAAGAAGTAGAATTGGCGATTCGGATTATTGATGGTTTAGCTGCTGAAGCTGAGCTTGAGGAAACAGGAAAAATGACACCTAAATTAGAGACAACTATTATTCGTGGTGAGAATGCCAAAAAGAAATTGGCTGAAGCGAACTTGCGTTTAGTTGTCAGTATCGCAAAACGCTATGTCGGTCGCGGTATGCTATTCCTAGATTTGATTCAAGAAGGAAATATGGGCCTGATTAAAGCTGTTGAGAAATTTGACCATACGAAAGGCTTTAAATTCAGTACGTACGCAACTTGGTGGATCCGTCAGGCAATCACACGCGCAATTGCGGATCAGGCACGTACCATCCGAATTCCTGTGCATATGGTGGAAACGATCAATAAATTGATTCGTGTTCAGCGTCAATTGCTTCAAGATTTAGGACGAGAGCCTTCACCTGAAGAAATCGGTGAAGAAATGGACTTGACTCCAGAAAAAGTTCGTGAAATCTTGAAGATTGCCCAAGAGCCGGTATCATTGGAAACACCAATTGGTGAAGAAGACGACTCCCATCTTGGCGATTTCATTGAAGACTCAGAAGCGCAGTCTCCTTCAGACCATGCAGCTTATGAATTGTTAAAGGAACAACTTGAAGATGTTTTAGATACGTTAACAGATCGTGAAGAAAATGTATTACGTTTACGTTTTGGTCTAGATGATGGCCGCACACGTACGCTTGAAGAAGTGGGCAAAGTATTTGGTGTTACGCGTGAGCGTATTCGTCAGATCGAAGCAAAAGCACTTAGAAAGTTACGCCACCCATCACGCAGCAAACGACTCAAAGACTTCTTAGAATAATAGGTGCATCGGCTGGAAATAGCCGATGCTTTTTATTCTTTATTTTAAAAAAGAAGATTGATACTATTGGAGGAGAAAGGATGGCTATAGATAAGAAACAGATCATCATTTCTGAAATCCGATATTGGAAAGCCAATAAACTTCTTCCCGAACATTATTGCGATTTTCTAATTACTTTGTATGCGCAAGGGGAAGATCCCGATGAAGTGGCAGAGAAAGAATCTTCCACACTTCAAAGTGAACGCAGAAAGTTACGAGCCAAACAATTTATGATTTTGCTTATTAGCTTATTGCTTGCAGGTATAGCATCAGTGGCTATGTTTGTACTAACGGAATATCCAATCGCTACATTGATTATTGCGACTGGATTGGCTATAATTTTCCTAACGTTCGTGTCAGGAAAAACGTTCATTAAGAAAGGTTTTGCACCATTTCTCTACATATCGATGGCTTTTCTTTTATTGATGATGTCATTGAAGATTTGGACTACATTTTTCGATGGAGACACGACAGTATTAATCGGACTCCTCGTGTTGAATTGCGGTTTGTGGTTATTTACTGGAAGAGTATTAAAGTTACTATACTTCACTATTTCAGGCTCACTAGGTCTATTGACAGTAGTCGCATTTTTAATATTATCTATATAACCGGACGGAATGTGTTGCTACATTCCGTCCGGTTTCTATATACTGTCATGTAAGGGCTTACAAATTCATTGGAAATAGAATCGTATAAGTGCAGAGAGGATGATCAGGATGAACTTTGATTTAACTCAAGAACAGCATATGGTGAAAAAACTAATGAGAGATTTTGCGAATGAGGAAGTAGCGCCAGGTGCAGTAGATCGTGATCGCTCAGGAAAGTTCCCAGTGGAGATTTTTAAAAAGCTCTCAGAAATGGGCATGATGGGCTTACCATTTCCCGAGAAATATGGTGGAGGTGGAGCAGACACGATCACATTTGCAATTGTTACGGAAGAATTAAGCCGTGCATGTGCCTCAACGGGCATTACGTATTCTGCTCATATTTCACTAGGCGGTGCACCTCTAAACTTATTTGGAACGGAAAAGCAAAAACAGAAGTACTTAACGCCAATCTGTGCCGGCGAATCTTTGGGTGCTTTCGGTTTGACAGAGCCAAATGCTGGATCTGACGCTGGCGGAACAGAGACGTCTGCTGTGCTTTCTGACGGTCAGTATACGATCAACGGCACAAAGGTCTATATTACCAATGCAAGCTACGCTAAACATCTAGCATTGACTGCTGTGACGGGGCGTGCAGACGGTAAGAAAGAGATTAGCGCAATCGTCGTACCGACCGATTCAAAAGGCTTCAAAATTATGGATAACTATGAAAAGATGGGCTTGCATGCTTCCAATACAACAGAATTATTGCTTGAAGATGTAGTAGTTCCGGAAGAGAATCTACTTGGCGAGAGTGGTAAAGGGTTCCAGCAATTCCTTGTAACGCTTGACGGGGGGCGTATCGGTATCGGTGCTATGGCAGTAGGTATTGCACAGGCAGCTTACGAGCGAGCTTTGAAGTATTCAAAAGAACGTAAACAATTTGGGAAGACGTTATCTTCTTTCCAAATTACACAATTTAAACTCGCTGATATGGCGATGAAGATTGAACTTGCACGAACTATGGTTTATAAAGCGGCATGGTTGAAAGACCAAGGCAGAAAGTTTACAAAAGAAGCCTCGATGTGTAAATTATATGCTTCAGAAATTGCGATGGAAGTTGCCAATGAAGCAATCCAGATCCATGGAGGCTATGGCTATATGCGTGAATATGAAGTCGAACGTTATTTACGAGATGCCAAGCTTCTTGAAATTGGAGAAGGTACTTCAGAAGTACAGCGGATGGTCATCGCTAGACAACTAGGTTGCTAACCTCGAATTATGGCGATTCTGTCACAAAAGACGAAAAGTCACTCAATAACGCTTTCAGTTTTCTTATAGATACAGTACAATGTTAAGTGTATACTGTATCTTTTACAGAATAGATTCTGGTGAAGGAGGGTAATCCAATGAATAAAAATCCTGTTGTACCATTTTTTCTAATTTTCGCACTCGGAATTGGACTGATTTTCTTCATGTCGCTTTATGGTCTAGATCAAAAAGAGGAAATTGCTGGAGCTAACGAAGAAGGCACTGAGCAAGGAACTGAAGAAGAAAGTGCAAACACTGGCGAATTTGATGCAGAAGCAGTTGCTCAGCAGAAGTGTATTAGTTGTCACGGTGACGGCTTGACTGGCGGAATGGGGCCAGCTTTAAATAGCTCACTTGACGCAAAAGTAGCACATGATGCAATCAAAAACGGTGTTGCTGGAACTGCAATGCCAGCTGGACTAGTTCCTGATGAGAACATAGATGAAATGGTTGATTACATTTTATCATTAGACTGATTGTCTACTTAATTTAAAGAGCCAGTAAACCGGAGTAACTCTCGGTTTACTGGCTCTTTTGCATTGCATGAAATGAGTGGCGATTATACAATAGATAAGAATGAAAGGCGGGGAAAGATGAATACCAATCAATTATCGGAACGTCTGGCGATGGTGGCCAGTTTTGTTCCGAATCATACTGTGCTTGCGGATATTGGTAGTGATCATGCCTATCTACCATGCTATTTAATGAACAAAGGCAAGATACGTAAGGCCATTGCAGGAGAAGTAGTGAAAGGTCCCTTTGAAGCAGCGACACGCAATGTAGATCTTCATGGTTTTGCGGACCGTATTGAAGTGCGCCTAGCAAACGGTTTACAAGCGATAGAAGATGCAGATAACGTCGAAACCGTAACGATCGCAGGAATGGGTGGTACATTGATAACATCCATCCTAGAAGCAGGTAAGGATCGTCTGAAGTATGTACAGCGAATCATCGTACAACCCAATTTGCACGCGATCGCGATTCGAGAGTGGGCCGTAGCGAATGGTTTTTGCATCATAGACGAAGAGATTTTGCAAGAAGATAGTAAAATTTATGAAGTCCTAGTGTTAGAAAAAGGGACGGCTGATTATTCGAAAACGGATTTACTCGTTGGTCCAGTTTTACGACGTAAACTATCTTCTGTGTTTCGAGCGAAGTGGGAGCGGGAAATGCTAGAATGGCAACGGGTCATAAAAGCTCTTGATCATGCAGAACAAACAGAAGAAATTAAACAAAAAAGAGCAAACATACAAGAAAATATAGAATTAGTCGGGAAGGTGTTAGCACATGAATAAAAGTAATGGACATCAGATCATTGAACTATTTGAAAAGTGGTCACCGAAGCGACTTGCATTTGAAGGGGATCCAATCGGACTGCACATCGGTCAATTGAATCGTTCCGTAGATAAAGTTCTTGTTACGCTTGACGTCAACGAACAAGTGATTGATGAAGCAATTGAAAATGGGGCAACTCTAGTGATTGCACACCACCCGCCATTGTTCCGTCCTGTTAAATCTATTATGACTGATACACCACAAGGGAAAATGATTGAGAAATGTATCAAGCATGATATTGCAGTCTACGCTGCTCATACCAATCTTGATATTGCAGCGGGTGGTGTCAATGATATGTTAGCGGAACGTCTCGGCATACAAGAAACGGAGCCGATCGACATTACAAACTCTGAACATTTGATGAAACTAGCGGTATTCTGTCCGTTAGAAGATGCTGATGCATTACGTCAGAAATTGGCAACTGCAGGAGCGGGTGCGATTGGTGATTATCGGGCATGCAGTTTTAGCTCACAAGGCACCGGACGATTCACACCGGTAGCTGGAGCGAATCCGACAATCGGCGAGATAGGCGAGCCGACGCTCGTAGACGAGGAGCGAATTGAAGTCGTTTTTGCGGAAAGTCAGCAAGTTAAAGTCATCAAAGCAATGTTTGTCGCGCATCCTTATGAAGAACCAGCATTTGATATAGTTAAAATGCAGCAAAAAACGAATGAGCAAGGGATTGGGCGTATCGGACAAATCGCAGAAGAGATGACGCTGAAGGAATTTGCACAACATGTAAAAGACGTTTTCGAAGTTCCTGCATTACGTTTCGTAGGTGATCCGGAGAGAAAAATTCATAAAGTGGCAGTTCTTGGCGGTGACGGAAATAAATATATTACGGCTGCAAAGAGAAAAGGAGCCGATGTATTAGTGACAGGGGATATGTATTATCACGTCGCGCAAGACGCGCAGGCACTCGATCTCGCCATTGTAGATCCTGGTCATAATATCGAAAAAATTATGATTGCTGGTGTTGCGAATAAAATGACAAATCTTTGTAAAGAAAATAAATTACCTGTTGAATTTATTGAATCCAAAGTCATTACAGAACCTTTTCAATTCCTATCGTAAACAAAACCGTCGAGCGTACTCGACGGTTTTTCCTATACTTATGGTTCGATCCGGATCACAGGAGTCGGGTTTTTGACTTTCGGCAAGATTTTCTCAAGCTTAAACTTTCTTTCCGGATGATGTGTTGTAGGATCTTTTTGATCAAATTCGTTTAGGAACGCTATAACTTCTCTAACGATTATTGTAGGTGTAGAAGCACCTGCTGTGACCGCTACTGTCTCAATGTCCATTAACCATGCTGGATCGATTTCTGAGACGTCTGAGACCCGGTAGGAAGGTGTGTTTGCGATTTCTACAGATACTTGCGTTAAACGGTTGGAGTTATTACTTTTTGGATCCCCAACAACAATTAGCAATTCTGCCTCACCGGCTTGTTCTGCTACAGCTTCTTGGCGAACTTGTGTAGCCAGGCAAATTTCTTGATGAACTTCGATATGAGGGAATTTACGTTCCAACTCTTCCATAAGATGTGCAACATCCCATTGACTCATCGTTGTTTGATTCGTAACCAATAGTTTGTCATTGGTAATCTCTAGATTATCAATGTCTTCAAGACGTTCAATTAAATGAACAGAATCGGGGGCTACACCGATCGCGCCTTCAGGTTCCGGGTGGTGCTTCTTGCCGATATAAAGAATGTCATAGCCTTCAGCTACTTTTTCTTCAATTAAGTCGTGTGTAACGGAAACGTCAGGACATGTGGCATCGATTGCGACCAGCCCTTTTTCTTTCGCTAATTGGCGAACTTCAGGTGAAACACCATGTGCCGTATAGATAACCGTTCCCTTATCTACTTTACGTAAAATTTCCAGACGGTTTTCACCATCCAACGTAATGATCCCATCTTCTTCAAACGCATCTGTAACGTGTTTGTTGTGAACGATCATGCCTAATATATAAATGGGTCTCGGCAGGGTAGGATCTAGCGCAGCATTCCTCGCAATGACCATCGCATCAACTACACCATAACAATAACCTCTTGGTGATATCTTGAGTACTTTCATTTATTCCACTCCACTCCTCTACTAACTTCTCTTTCATTATAGCGGAGATTCGTGAACGATTCAAAGAGTTCAGAAGGGAGGTTGGAAAATTCGCGGTATAGATGGCTGATTAGTGGCTTGGGAAGATGTAGGACTAGGTGTTTGCGGGCCACTTGGACGTGGAGCAGAAGAGACTGACGGCGCGTCCGGCATAGATTGTACCCCTTTATATAATCTCCACATAGCAGGTAAGTTTTGGACAAGTGGTGCAAACTGCTGAACTAATGGTGCAAATTGTTGGGCGGTATTAAAAAACCGATTGGCGGTTTGCATGTATTGATCAGCCCGTGAAGGACCGGTTTCTTGCATGCCTGCTTGCTGTTGAGGAGCACCGCCGCGCATTTCTCGGGGACCTCTGGGATTACCTTGCATGCCTTGGGGAAAGGGCATGGGCGCTCTGTGTTGAATAGGCGGAGTGTCAGGTGTCATCCTAGGCTGAGGTGGCTGATTGCTGAACGGATAAAATGATTGATATCTCATCACGAACTCCTTTCTAATTTTTTAGTTTCCCCTATATCCTATGCGAAAAAAACCACTGATGGCACCGAATCATGGTACAATAAGAATTATCTAGAGGAGGAACGATATGTCTAAATTTACTGATTACCAATTCAAACCATTTTTGAGGGGAGCCATTCAAAAATTAGGGTTTGAAGAACCAACACCGATTCAAAAAGAAATGATTCCATTGATCATGAAAAATACAAGTGCAATCGGACAAGCCCATACAGGAACAGGAAAATCCCATAGTTTTCTAATTCCACTTGTTGAAAAACTCAAACCGGAGCGCGACGAACTGCAGACGGTTATTACAGCACCTACACGTGAATTAGCAGTTCAGCTTCATGATGAATTGAAAAAGTTAATCGAAGGAACGGATATTAAAAGTGCAATCTTGATTGGCGGTACAGATAAAAAACGCTCTGCTGAACGATTGAAGAGCACACCGCACATCATCGTCGGTACACCAGGACGTATCCAAGATATGTCGGAAACCGGCGCATTACCGATCCACACGGCTACTCAGCTTGTCATTGATGAGGCGGATCTTGCGTTTGATATGGGCTTCATTGAAGACATTGATAAGTTTGCTTCCAGAATGCCGGAGAAGATCAGCATGTATGTATTTTCTGCAACGATTCCTGAAAAACTAAAGCCATTCTTGGCGAAGTATATGAACTCACCTGTTCACGTGCGGATGGATGATAAGAAACCATTGACGGAGAATATGCATTATTCATTAGTTCCTGTCAGAAGTATGGATAAAAATAAGAAATTACTACACGTGATGGATGCTCTTCAGCCGTATCTTGCAATTATCTTCACGAACACTAAGCAAAACGCTGATCGTCTCGCTACTTATTTAGCGGAGCATGGGCATAAGCCTGGTAAAATCCATGGTGATTTAACGCCTCGTGAACGTACACGTGTTATGAAGCAAGTGCGCGATCTAGAATACCAATACATCGTGGCGACTGATTTGGCAGCAAGAGGGATCGATATTCCTGGTGTCAGTCACGTCATTAACTTCGAGTTACCAGATGATCTGGAATTTTTCGTTCACCGCGTAGGACGTACAGCACGTGCAGGCATGCAAGGGCATGCGATTACATTGTATGAACCGTCTGATGAAGATGCAATTAATCAAATTGAAAAGCTCGGTATTCCTTTCGTTCACGAAGATGTCAAAAATGGCGAATGGATTGAAGTGAAAGAGCGTCAAGCGCGTAAGAAACGTGTACGTGAAGTAGATGAAATTGATAAAAAAGCAGATTCTTATATTCGCAAACCAGATAAAGTGAAGCCAGGCTATAAAAAGAAGATGGCAGAACAAAAAGAAAACTTTAAAAAGAGACAAAGGAGAATAAAGAAGAAATCATGACACAAAATGATATCCTTCTAGGTTCTCACGTATCCATGAGTGGTAAAAAGATGCTGCTTGGCTCAAGTGAAGAGGCTCTTAGTTATGGAGCCAATACATTCATGATCTATACGGGAGCACCTCAGAACACACGACGTAAACCAATTGAAGAATTGAATATCGAAAGTGGTACACAGAGTATGGAGGCAAACGGTCAATCTAATCTCGTCATCCATGCACCGTATATTATCAATCTTGCGAATACCACCAAGCCTGAAACGTTCCGCCTAGGTGTAGACTTTTTGCAACAGGAAATCCAACGCACTGAAGCGCTTGGTGCCAACCAAATAGTCCTTCATCCAGGAGCGCATGTGGGTGCAGGAACAGAAACAGGTATCGAAAAAATTATTGAGGGCTTGAATGAAGTGTTATCTGAAGACGCAAATGTTCGCATCGCACTTGAAACGATGGCCGGTAAAGGAACAGAGTGTGGGAGAAGTTTTGACGAAATTGCCAAGATCATCGACGGCGTGAAGTATAACGAACGACTATCCGTTTGTTTTGATACATGCCACGTCCATGATGCAGGCTATGATATTGTTAATGACTTCTCAGGCGTCTTGGAGCAATTTAACAGCATAATCGGATTAGACCGAATTTCGGTCATTCATGTGAACGACAGTAAGAACATTTGTGGCGCTGGAAAAGACCGCCACGAAAATATCGGCATGGGACATATCGGTTTCGAACCGTTGGCTTATATCGTTCATCATCCGGTGTTTAAAGACATTCCAAAAATTTTGGAAACGCCATTCATCGGGACGGATAAAGCGAATAAAAAAGCACCGTATGCGGTGGAAATTGAAATGTTAAAAAACCATCAATTTACTCCTGCTCGATTGGAAGAATTGCATAACTGAAAAATCTAAGCGTTGCGCAGCCGCAACGCTTTTTCTATTGTAATTTATAGTGCTCCAAATACAGCATGGTTTTCTCATATCCAATGATCATAGTGATTTTTTCGATAAATGCGGACGGGATCCCTGTAAATAGCCAAGTGAATGAAACTTCATCCAGTAAAGGACGTAACTGCCTCACTTCTTTAGTAGATAACTCTACACCATAACTTGCCGCGTAACGTACAGCTTCCTGATCAGGCAATTGTTTAATTTCCTGAATTAACTGAAGTAAATCCATCTTCATCAATTCCTTTCAATTGGTTGTATCCCTCCACGTCTTACTATATAATTCATAAAGTAATCGGAATGATTCCGAATTAAAGGAAGGGATATGTATATGACAAATTCCATTATTAAACTAGAGCATATAACGCATAAATTTAACCATTCCGTTGCGCTTTCTGATGTTAGTCTAGAAGTGAAACAAGGGGAGTTTTGGGCTTTAATTGGTCCAAATGGTTCAGGTAAATCCACATTATTAAAGATCATATTAGGGTTGTTAAAACCGTCACAAGGCACGATTGAACTATTTGGCGGGCCGATTGACTCTTTTAACCGACAGCAAAGAATCGGCTACGTTTCTCAAAAGTCCAATGCATTTACGACGAAGTTCCCAGCTACTGTATTGGAAGTCGTGAAAAGCGGGTTGACGAGTAAAAAAGGACTCTTTAAGCGATTTGATAAAGAGGATGAACAGCGGGCGATTGACGCGTTACATGTTGTGAAAATGGCAGACCGTAAAGATGAGAGTATAGGAGATTTGTCTGGAGGTCAGCAACAGCGTGTCTTTATTGCGAGAGCTCTCGTGAGCCATCCCGATTTGCTAATCATGGATGAGCCGACAGTCGGAATTGACAGACAAAACGTTGAATCCTTCTATTCTATGCTTAGCGAATTGAATCGTGAGTACGGAATAGCGATTTTACTCGTGACACATGAAATTGATGTCGTGACGAAGCTTGCAACACATATTGCGTGCTTGAATCGTTCCATCCATTTCCATGGCGTCCATGCAGATTATGAAAAAATGAGTGACACGGAATTGTCCGGCTGGTACGGTCATCCTATTCGTCGGCTCCATCAAAAAGAAACGGAGCCGGTTAAATGATTGAAGCTATTTTCACTTATGAGTTTTTACAAAATGCTGTATTATCTGGGCTGATTATCGGCTTAATTGCTCCGATGCTCGGATTGTTTATCGTAGTGCGCCGTATGGCGATGATTTCAGATGCGCTTAGTCACGTAGCGCTTGCAGGGATTGCAGGCAGTCTCTATTTAAGTCAGCAAGTATTATTCTTTGCAGCGCTTAATCCCGTATATTTAGGAATGGCCGCAGCGGTAGTCGGCTCGTTATTGATCGAGCGATTGCGCAGAGTGTATAAAAGCTTTGAAGAACTGGCGATTCCGATTATTTTATCTGCCGGAATTGGATTTGGAGCAATATTCATATCACTTGCTAAAGGATTTGGTACAGATTTAGTTGGTTATTTATTTGGATCCGTATCAGCTGTGAGTCGGCAAGATCTATACATTGTAATGTTAATTGCTATTATTGTGATCGCATTTATATATTTCTTATATAAAGAGTTATTTTCATTGGCATTTGATCCTGAGTATGCGCGGGTATCTGGGATTAATGAACGCGTCATTCAGGCGGCTTTTATGATCATCACAGCACTAGTCATCGGTGCATCAATGCGGATCGTCGGGATTTTGCTTGTATCTTCGTTGATGACATTGCCTGTGGCGGCGGCTATTCAAGTAGCTAAAAGTTATAAGGGGGCACTCGTGTACTCCATAGTGTTCGGGGAAATCGCGGTAGTCATTGGATTGATATCTGCGTATTATTTAGATATCGCGCCTGGTGGGACCATTGTAGTTACGTCGGTGTTCATTTTACTGTTAGTACTTTTCTGGAAAAAAGTACGGTCATGAGAAGCAGGAAAGGTGGCGTTATGATATGTCGATAGATGAAGCATGGAGAATTCTATTGAAATATGATTATAAACGAACAAAAAATCGAGAGATCTTATTGCAGTTTTTTGATCAAGCAGATCGCTATGTAACTGCTATGGAAGTTCGCGTGGCGGTGGAACAGGACAATCCAGGCATTAGTTTTGATACGATCTACCGGAATCTTGCAATGTTCTCAAAGCTCGGAATTTTAGATGAGACGGAATTGAATGGTGAGCGACTTTATCGGATGCAATGCGCAACAGATCATCATCACCATCACTTTATTTGTACAACATGTGGTGGCACGAAATCAATTCCGATTTGTCCGATGGATAGTGTGACCGTAAATTTGTCGGAGTATGAGATAGAAGGTCATAAGTTTGAGGTGTATGGTAGATGTCCGAGTTGTAAAATAGGGTAGTCTGAATAGATCAAGAGGGCGGTACATCATGAATAAAATGATGTACCGCCTTTGCTGTGGGGAATATTCAAATGCAAGGAAATATTATATCAATCGCGTGCCGCTCATTAATTTGGTTGAGTGCTCATAGTACTACTCTAATTGCTCTATGGTATGTTGTTTCAGCTCTATCTTCATCATTAATCGCTCTAAGGAGATGCGTGAGCGCTCTATCAGCCTCCGCAACCGCTCATTAGCCCCGTCCTTTAATTCACAAAGTAAAAAAGCACCGCAATATGCGATGCTTCACCAATCACTTATTCTTTATCATTTCCGTCGCATGAAACAACTGCCTAACATACTCATCAGCCTGTTTCCAATTCGCTACACGTATGACACCTTCTGGAATCGGGTCCTGGTTATAAGGTGTATCAAACAAGAACACGGGAATATCCAACTCTTCGTGGATTCCTACCGCATTGTCATGCTTGTCCTCGAAAAATACATCTACGTTAAATTGCTTAGCGGCCTCAATTTTATAATGCGTGCCGATCAACTCTACGTGGTCGTAAGGTATTTGTTGCTCGTGGAACCAGTTCGTTGTAGATTCGAGTACATTCTGGCCACGTGCTGAAATATAATACAACTCGAACTGCTTCTGCCAATTCGTTAATACTTCTTTTGCAAACTCTTGAGCAGGGGAGGTCTGATAGATCAATTCCTCCGTTTCCTTGTACCATTGCCCAAACTGAATAGGGTCCACATCAAACGCCTTCGTCAAGTCATATTCTTTAATATCATCAAGTGTTAGACTAGAGCCGAAATGTTTGTTGATATGGGGCAGAAGAGCTGTCGGGGTAGTTACCGTTCCGTCAATGTCGATTCCGAAACGAATACTCCTCATTCAGAAACGCTACCTTGTGCTGCAAGTGCTTCTTCTTGTCTTTTCTTCTCAAAATATTCTTCAGCCAAAATGTCGATTTCTTTTTTTAATTCCTCGACCATTGTCTCTTCGGGAACTTTTCGCACTGTTTTACCATGCATGAAGAGTAATCCTTCACCACGAGCTCCAGCGATACCGATATCTGCTTCACGTGCTTCGCCTGGGCCGTTTACCGCACAACCAAGAACAGCTACTTTCAACGGTGCTTTAATGTTGGAGATATACTCTTCCACTTCATTAGCAATCGAAATTAAGTCAATTTCGATTCGGCCACATGTAGGACAAGAAATTAATGTTGCAGAGTTAGATGATAAACCGAATACTTTCAGCAACTCTTTCGCTACTTTGATTTCCTGAACTGGATCTGCACTTAACGATACACGCATCGTGTTACCAATACCAGCTGATAGAAGGGAACCGAGTCCTGCTGCACTCTTAATCGAGCCCGCGAATAACGTACCGGATTCTGTAATGCCTAAGTGCAATGGATAATCGAATGCTG
Organism: Sporosarcina sp. P25; assembly: GCF_002743235.1. NCBI lineage: Bacteria > Bacillati > Bacillota > Bacilli > Caryophanales > Caryophanaceae > Sporosarcina > Sporosarcina sp. P25. The sequence goes on along the minus strand of NZ_PDYV01000011.1, from coordinate 94,000 downwards.
CTGCTGCAAGCTTGTACGCTTCGATCGCTAAGTTCACGTCAGATGCTTTAAGTGACACGATAATATCGTGGAAATCCAAGTCTTCAAGGATTTTGATATGATGCAATGCACTTTCGACCATGCCTTCTGCTGTAGGGTAGCCGTACTTTTCAAGAATTTTTTTCTCTAATGAACCTGCGTTGACACCAATACGAATTGGAATGCCTTTCGCCTTTGCGGCGTTGACAACAGCTTCTACTTTTTCCTTACGGCCGATATTGCCTGGATTGATACGGATTTTATCTGCACCTTGTTCAATTGCAATCAATGCTAATTTATAGTCAAAGTGAATATCCACCACTAGCGGAATATTGATCTGCTTTTTGATTTCACCAATCGAATACGCTGCACGCTCATCGGGACATGCTACACGTACGATTTGGCAGCCTGCATCCTCCAAACGTTTAATTTCTGCAACTGTTGCTTCGACATCATGTGTTTTTGTCGTCGTCATGCTTTGCATAAACAACTCATTGCTTCCCCCTATAGTCAAATTACCGACTTTTACGGGACGGGTATTGGAACGATGAATCATTTCAGTCATTATGTCTCTCTCCTTCAAATGAGTAAATACCATCGAAATTCGATGGAATATAAAATTATCCTTTTTCGCTTTCTTCGCAAACCGATTCTACTTGTTCACCGATAGGCAACTTAATTTGTTCGCCAGCTAGAAATTGTTGGCGTTCGAGATGAGGGTTCATGGAATAAAATTGCTCCAACCTCTCAAGAAAGTTTTGTGTTGAATCTGGATATAATGCGAATAACGATTCTATTGTATCACCTTCAACCACTCGAATGACAATTGAATGATTTGGAGTTTCCTCTATACAGGACGATTCATCTTCAAAAAAGGCTGCAAGAGGGATTGTCCCTTCCGTTAAATCCATTCGAACAAAATGAACTGTGCAGAATACAGCAAGTGCGATCAGTAAAATTCTCATCATGCATCCCTCCTGCACTACACTATGCAGACAAGAGGAAGTCTATTCATCGTGGTTGTTTTGGATAATAGACTGCTGCCCTCCATACGTAGAGTAAATGGACTAAAGATGCGATCCACAAACTAGACGATTGCATGGCTGGAACAAATTCAAATACCATCGTCAGCAAGATAGGTAATGTGGCAGCAATCGCTGCTGTTCGCCACATAAAACGGAATTCGCCACGGCGACGCAATAGTTTCAATAGCAATACCCCTATGATAGCAAAAATACTGATGCGAATAAATAAATACGACGTAATAATGACCAATTGCAACACAAACGCAATTGGATAGATCAAAAAGCCGATCGTTTCGCCAATTTCCGCTAATTCAGGAGATGACTGGAACAGTGTATGATCACCTATTACAAATTGAAAAAACGATACACAGGTGTAAAGAAAGATAAACACAAATATGTATTGAATGACTTTACCGATTGATAACATACGAAACGCCGCAAGTTTTTTCGGTTCATGTAAAGAAGCTTTAAAAAGTTGATGGAATTTCACTAAGCCGGCCTCCCTTTCTCCATACAGTCTACCATTTATTTAAAACATACTGCTTTGCAGAAATTTCGACATTCTTATGACATTTTATTGCTACATTGTTAAGGTGATGTAAAGATTGCATTAGGATACTTTACAATTGACGTATATAACTCTCATAATAGGTTGAAACTTCACAACGAATTTAAGTAGTGAAGGGCTGTTAAAAATCATACATAAAAAGTTTAATGGAGGTTGACAATTCAATGGAAGTGAACTGGCAGGAAGTAGTGTTCCAATTTCTTGGGGGATTAGGAATTTTCCTATTTGCAATTAAGTATATGGGAGACGGATTGCAAAAGGCTGCAGGGGACAGACTTCGTGAAATCTTAGACCGTTTTACCACTAATCCATTTATGGGTGTTCTAGTTGGTATTATCGTAACCGTGTTAATCCAATCTAGTTCTGGAACAACTGTTATTACAGTCGGTCTAGTAAGTGCTGGATTCATGACACTTCGTCAGGCGATTGGCGTCATCATGGGCGCCAATATCGGTACGACAGTGACTGCATTTATTATTGGTCTAGATGTAGGCGCATATGCATTACCGATCATGGCATTCGGTGCCTTCCTGATTTTCTTCGTCCGTAAAGCTAAAATCAAGAACCTAGGAGAAGTCATCTTCGGCTTCGGAGGATTGTTCTTAGGTCTTGAATTAATGAGTGACGGTATGAAGCCATTACGTTCATTAGAAGCATTTGCCGATTTCACTCTCGCAATGAGTGAACATTCACTGCTTGGTGTCATAGCAGGAACAATTTTCACACTGATCGTACAAAGTTCCAGTGCGACTGTCGGAATCTTGCAAGGTCTCTTTGCTGAAGATCTGGTAACAATGAAAGCCGCATTGCCTATTCTTTTCGGTGATAACATCGGTACGACTATCACTGCGGTACTTGCGGCACTTGGTGCATCTGTTGCAGCAAGACGAGCGGCAGCTGTACACGTACTATTTAATGTTGTTGGAACCATCATCTTTATGATCCTGCTCGTACCATTTACGGCATATGTCGAATGGATGGCGAGTGCCTTGAACCTTGAAAGCAAAATGCAAATCGCATTTGCGCACGGTTCGTTTAATATCGCTAACACAGTTATACAATTTCCATTCATCGGCGCTTGGGCTTATCTAGTCACGAAGATGATACCGGGCGAAGATGTGACGATCGAATATAAACCGAAACACTTGGATCGTCGTTTCATCACGCAATCCCCAGCCGTTGCGATAGGACAAGCTAAAGAAGAAATTATCCGCATGGGTGATTTCAGTGTCCGTGGTCTTCAGGAATCATTCGAGTATTTGAAGACAGGCCAGAAAAAACATGCTGAAACGGCGTATCAGATTGAAGATGCCATCAATAATCTCGACCGCAAAATTACAGACTATTTAGTTGAAGTATCAGTAGTAATCGTTTCACCAGCTGAATCCGGCCGTCATGTGTTATTGATGGATTCTGTTCGGGATATCGAGCGAATTGGCGACCATTTCGAAAACATTATCGAGCTGATAGATTTACGTGAAACGAATAAACTGAAGCTTACAGACGATGCGTTGGAAGATTTAACAGAAATGTTCACATTGACAATCGAAACTGTACAAAAAGCTATTGAATCGTTAGACCAAAATGATACAGATCTAGCGCGTATCGTTTCAGAAAAAGAAGATTTAATCGATAATATGGAACGTAGATTCCGCAAAAATCATATCGTCCGTTTGAATGAAGGACATTGTAGTGCACAAGCTGGTATGGTATTCGTCGATATCGTTTCAAACCTCGAGCGAATTGGTGATCATGCAGTGAATATTGCAGAAGCAATTTTAGGCAAGCACGCATAATCAATTAAAGGAGTGACAACTATGTTATGGATAGGTTGGACATTGGCCATTCTCATGTTTGTGATCGCGTTTGTCGGATTGATCTATCCAATCATTCCATCCGTTGTGTTTTTATTAGTAGGCTTCCTGCTTTACGGTGCATTTGTTTCATTTGAAGAGTTAACGTGGTTGTTTTGGGTAATCCAAGTATTATTCGTTTTATTATTATTTGGAGCGGATACGATCGCAAATCTCGTCGGTGTCAAACGTTTCGGTGGCAGCAAGGCAGGAATGTGGGGAAGTACGATTGGACTGCTTATTGGTCCATTCGTCATTCCGGTCGTGGGTATTCTAGCCGGACCTTTCCTTGGTGCAATCCTTGCAGAACTAATTTTTACTCGATCTGGGATCAAACAAGCTTTCCGCACCGGAATCGGCTCTGTTGTTGGTTTTCTGACATCAGTTGTTGTAAAAGGTACCATTATGTTGGTCATGATTGTCATATTCCTATTTTTTCTCCGTTAACAGTCCATTTTCTTTGAATGCTGACTCATATTTTGATAATGTGAAGTGGTAGGGCAAAACAGAGATAATTTAGAGGAGGAATGGAAAATGGCTTATACATTACCAGAACTACCATACGCATATGATGCGTTGGAGCCACACATCGACAAAGAAACGATGAACATCCATCACACGAAACACCACAACACGTACGTAACGAACGTGAACAACGCACTAGAAGGTCACGAAGAACTTCTTAACATGCCTGTTGACGAATTAGTTGCAAACTTGGACAAAGTTCCAGAGGACAAGCGCACAGCGGTCCGCAATAACGGTGGTGGGCACTCTAACCACTCATTGTTCTGGACAATCCTTTCACCAAACGGTGGCGGCAACCCAACTGGAGAAGTTGCACAAGCAATCGACAAGAAGTTCGGTAGCTTTGACGCTTTCAAAGAAGAGTTTGCTAAAGCTGCAACAACGCGCTTCGGTTCAGGTTGGGCTTGGCTTGTTGTAAACAACGGTGAAATTGAAGTAACATCAACTCCTAACCAAGACTCACCTTACATGGATGGTAAAACACCATTGCTAGGTTTGGATGTTTGGGAGCATGCATACTACTTAAACTACCAAAACCGTCGTCCTGACTACATTTCAGCATTCTGGAACGTAGTAAACTGGGATGAAGTTGAAAAGCGTTACCAAGACAATAAGTAATTGAAACCTGACACACATCTAGTTCGTCTAGATGTGTGTTCTTTATTATTTTCATGCTATAATTCTTATACATAAACTTCCTGAGAAAGGAGATTCCTGTTGAAGAGAAACCCAAAAAAGACGGAGCCGCCAAAAACGGGTCAACGTCAACATATTGCATTTCGAATGAATTTTTTATTTGTAGCGATTTTTGTCCTTTTTTCCTTACTCATATTCCGTTTAGGTTATATGCAAATCGTCAAAGGGGAAGATTATGCACGCAGTCTTGAACGAACGGAGGAAATTGCAGTCAACACGAGCACACCGCGGGGAAGGATTTTCGACCGTACAGGGAAAGTGCTCGTAGACAATGAAGCGAAAAATGCCATCACGTATACGAAAACTTCCTCCACGACGACGAAAGAAATGCTTGCGCTTGCTAGGAAAATTGCGAAGTTGATCGAACAGGATACACAACGTGTCACGATGGGCGATAAACGAGATTTCTGGATTTTATTGAATCCTGTTAAAGCAGCTGATAAAGTACCCAAGAAAGAACAAACCGAACTCAGTAAAGATGAAAATAAATCTCAGAAAGATATTCAACGAGAAATTAACCAACTGACGCGCGACCGGATCACGGACGAAGAGCTAGCTACATTATCGGCGGAAGATTTGGAAGTACTCGCAATTTATAGAGAAATGATGGCAGGTTATGCCTACTCACCACAAATCATCAAAAGCGATGGTGTGACCGATAAAGAACTAGCTGTTGTATCTGAAAGATTGGATCAACTACCGGGTGTCAATACGACTACAGATTGGGATCGTGTCAAAAAATCTGATAGTGCGATTCTCGGTTCTACTACAAGTCCGGTAGAAGGGATTCCGCGTTCCCACTTAGACTACTTCCTGGCAAGAGATTATTCGCGTAATGATCGTGTAGGAAGAAGTTATTTGGAATCGTATTATGAAGACTTACTGAAAGGTCAGAAGACGATTGTGAAAAACGTCAAAGACCGTACAGGAAAAGTCGTTGAAACGAAAACGGTGAAAGAAGGACAGCCAGGTAAAGATCTGGTCTTAACTACAGATACCGATTTGCAGAAGGCGCTCGAAGATGTCGTGTCCAATAAATTATTGCGTTTAAAACAAGGCCCGAATTCAGGCGCGTTGGAATCAGCGTTCCTGGTTATGCTGGATCCGAATAACGGAGAAATTCTATCGCTTGTCGGTAAGAAAGTAGCAAAGGACGAAACGACGGGACGATGGGCAATACAGGATTACACATTCGGTACGTTTACTTCAGCGTATGAAGTCGGCTCCACAGTCAAATTAGCGACAATGCTTACAGGTTATAATGAAGGAGCCGCAAAAATCGGTGAAGTTAAGATTGACCAACCGATCAATATTGGCGGCAGATACAAACGATCATTGTTTAATCCAAATGGTCGGGTGGCATTAAACGATATTGCTGCTATCGGTCGTTCTTCCAACGTGTATATGTTCCGAATTGCAATGGGATTAGGAAACGCAACATACCGACCGGGCCAAGGATTACCAATTGACAAGAAAGCCTTTGATACATTCCGAGAGAACTTTGCGGCGTTCGGATTAGGTGTCAAAACAGGCATCGATTTACCAGGCGAATATACTGGTGTTACGGGTACGGAAACGATTCCCGGAAAACTCCTCGACTTTTCAATTGGTCAGTTTGATACGTATACTCCTCTGCAAATGGCTCAATATGTTGCAACCATTGCAGCGGACGGTAATCGAATAGCACCAAAAATTTTGAAAGAAATCCGTGAACCTTCTCCAGATGGGGAAGTACTTGGTGAATTGGTGGAGGAAACACCTGTGAAAGTGTTGAATCGCTTGAAAAACTCACAATTGGAAATCGATCAAGTGAAGAAAGGTATGCATTATGTTTACTATGGTGCGAACGGCACTGCTTCTGGATTACTAGCAGGTGCACCATATACAGGAGCTGGAAAGACAGGTACTGCCGAGTCGTTTTATTATACAGGTAATAAATCCAACCCTGTTATTCCGACGATCAACTTGTCTCATGTAGGATATGCACCTGCAGATAAACCTGAAGTTGCGTATTCAGTAATCATCCCATATATTTCAACGAATACGAAACGCTATCCATCCGCCACGGCAAGTGAAATAGCTAAAGAAGCACTTGATGTATTCTTTGAACAAAAAAGACAGAGAAACTCAAAGGCTGACAACGCGTCTCCGGACGTGCAAATACAGAAATAACACGGGTTGATCAATACAAAAAAGACGAAAGCCATATGGTTTTCGTCTTTTTTATTATAGGCGTAAAAAGATTTTAGCAATCTCAGGAAAACGCATATCAGAGCGTAATTCATATGTACCGGTTTTGATTTTTCGTGTGTAATCATTTTCAATTATATATAGTTCAAATTCTTCGGCGCTTTTTATTAATTTTTCATTTTCTAATTCACGTGATAACTCGGCAGGTGTAATGCCTGCTTTAACTGTGAAACTCTTCGCGACGATTTCTTCCGCTTCATTTTCCTCTGGAATCGTATCTTGTTCAGATTCTGGTTGACGAATAGCATCTTTCCGCGACAATGTCTGTGCAATCGCCAGCTCTTTCTTAAGAATAGCTATATCTTCTTTTGAATCAGCCAATTGCTTTTGCAAAGTCCCTTCGGATGTCTGTTGCTGTACAAAATACACAATGCCGCCAGCGATCAAACAACCAATTCCAACAGCACGCAATATTTCCTTGATCATGACAACCGCACTCCTTTAGAATGTAGCACTTCCGTTACTTCTTTTTCACTAAGTGAAGCGCGCTTTGCAATCTCAGGGATCGTGTAGCCTTGTTTGTGAAGTGACGTAATTTGATTGACAATAATTGCGTGTATCGTTTTTTGTGGTGCTGGTGCGGGGGGCTCTGAAGAAGGGGATGCAACCATCAATTCTTCTTCAAGCAAACGAATTCTCTTCTTGAGATTACTTGTTTCCTGATGGAGACTGATCGAAATATTTTCCAGTTCATCATCCATAGCACGCGTCTTATTTCCTACAAAAAACGAAGTAATGACAGCCAGTACACCAATACTGAGTAAAATTAAGGGGATATCCATACTGTTTCCCTCCAAAATAACTAGAATTTCCTTCATAATACCATAAGCACATAATGAATGATATTTGAAAGTTTTTGCTGTACAATGAATGAATCCATGGTATAATATATTAGTCGTATAAATCATGCTCATGTTTTACTTATATCTATAGCTATTGAGTGGGAGGGACAGTAATGCGCGTAAACGTAACACTCGCTTGTACAGAATGTGCAGAGCGTAATTATATTACTAAGAAAAACAAGCGTAACAATCCAGAACGTATTGAAATGATGAAATATTGCTCACGTGAAAAAAAGCAAACTTTGCACCGTGAAACGAAATAATCATTAAAACCAAAACCTGCTTCGGTTTTGGTTTTTTCTTACGGGAGGTAGTGCAGTGGAAAAGCAGCATCTTCGAAAACAGGTTATACAGCAATTACATCAATTAACTCCATCTGATCACGAACGGAAATCCGCTATTATAGTAGAGAAAGTTCTTGCTTCGGATGAATTTAAGTATGCAAAGACCATCGGAATCACATTATCGAGATTTCCGGAAGTGGATACGCATCGTTTGATAGAAATCGCTTGGCAATCCGGGAAGCGAGTTGCGATTCCACGATGTATTTCTTCTACGAGGGAAATGGATTTTCGTTTGATTGATTCATTTGATCAGACCGAAGTAGTCTATATGGATTTAAAAGAACCGAAAATAGAAGTAACAGAGTCTATAAATCCACAAGAAATAGACTTGCAGATCGTACCAGGTGTCGTGTATTCAGAGACTGGATACCGGATTGGATTCGGTGGTGGGTATTACGATCGTTATTTGATAAATTTTCCATTTGAAACGATTTCACTGGCATTTGATTGTCAAATCCGCCATAATATAGCTAGGGAGCCGCATGATATTCCGGTGTCCTATATTTACACAGACGAACATATTATAGATTGTCAGAAAGCACGTGAAGCGAATGAATGAATTTTATGACGTGATGAAATTGCTTAAACGTTTTGGTGTAATCATTTATACGGGAAATAAAAAACAGGACAGCATGGTAATGGAGTCCGAAGTGAAAGAACTGTATGACCATCAATTTATTGACCAACAAACATATATTCAAGCATTGCTTGTTTTGAGAAGGGAACAAACTAGCTAACCACTAGTTAATACTATACGAACTACTCATTCCTCGACTCATGTGAAACTTTTCACGCATTCAAACGTCTAAATATATGATGACTATAAAAACAGTATCTAAACGAAACGAAAGGAAGAGATGGAATGAGAAAATTTTCATGGCCTAAGCATTCCGTACTCATTATCGCCGTAATCGCAACTTGGTTGACTACCTACATCGGGTATTTCACCAGTTTCAATATGAAGATCGATAATGCTATGCAACAGTTTATCTTACTAATTAACCCTCTAGCATTTATATTGTTTGTTTATGGGGTTGCGCTATTTATTAAAAAGACGAAAACACGTAACCGATATATTTTAGCGGTTAGTTTCATCACATCTTTTGTCATGTTTGCCAATGCGGTGTTCTATCGTTTCTTTACAGACTTTATTACACTGCCACTATTGTTCCAAACAAGTAACTTTGCGGATTTAAGTTCTTCAATTACAGAGAATTTGAGACTTCTTGATCTATTCTTTTTCTCCGATGTTTTGATTATTTTAGTGGCTATACGTTTCTTCAAGCAAGAACCAGTTCAAGAGTCCAACCATAAAATGGGACGCAAAGTGTATTTTGCGGCGGCGGCTACGTTGATGATGTTCAACTTAGCGCTTGCAGAAGCTCAACGTCCACAGTTATTGACAAGAAGTTTCGACCGTGAATTGCTCGTTAAAAACATTGGTACGTATAATTATCATCTATATGATTTATTTGTCCAATCAAAATCCCATGCTCAGCGTACATTTGCTGATGGCACGGAATTGACCGAAATAGAGAACTATGTTAAAGCGAACCACGCGCAGCCGGATCCGAAAATGTTCGGTACTGCAAAAGGTAAAAACGTAATTCTCGTTTCACTTGAATCGTTACAAAACTTTGTTATTAATAACGATATGAATGGACATGAAATTACCCCATTCTTGAATGAATTAACAAACGATAAAGATACATTTTACTTTGACAATTTTTATCAACAAACTGGATTAGGGAAAACGTCCGACTCCGAGTTTATCGTAGAGAACTCATTATATGGACGTAACGGTAGTGCAGTATTCTTCACACACAGCGGTAACACATATAACTCACTTTCAGAACGACTAGGTGAGAATGGTTATGCTACAAGTGTCATGCACGCCAACAGTAAGAGCTTCTGGAACCGCGACATTATGTACAAAGCGCTTGATGTGCAGAAGTTCTATGATGTAGATAGCTACACAATCGGTGAAGATGAAGCAGTTAACTGGGGAATGAAAGATATCCCGTATTTCCATCAATCTGTTAATTTGATGAAAGATATGAAGCAACCATTTGCTACACGAATGATTACACTAACAAACCATCATCCGTTTGATTTGGATGAACAGGATAAATTAATTCCTGAATACACATCAAATTCCAATACGTTGAATAAGTATTTCCAAACAGTTCGATATATGGACGAAGCGGTTAAGGAATTCTTTGACGACTTAAAGGAAAGTGGTTTGTATGAAAACTCAATTATCGTCATGTACGGAGATCACTATGGTATTTCCGAAAATCACAATAAAGCAATGAGTATGTATATGGACAAAGAAATTACACCATTTGATAATGCGGAACTTCAAAAGGTTCCATTGTTCATTCATATGCCTGGGTCTGGTGAAGGTAAGCAAATGCATGAGCTTGGCGGACAGATAGATATCCGTCCTACTATTCTTCACCTACTGGGAATTGATACGAAAGCAGATATGCAGTTCGGTTCGGATTTATTCTCACCGGATCATGAACCATTTGTTATTTTCCGTGACGGTCGTCTCGTCACAGACAAAAACATTTATGCACAAGAAGTTTGCTATGACATCGAAACTGGGGAACCGTCAGAAGATGAAACGCAATGCGAGCCGTATATTGAGCGTGCTAATACTGAATTGAATTATTCAGATACAATCATCAATGGTGACTTGCTGCGATTCAAAGAACGACCAGATGGCAGTCCTGAAATGAAAGAAAGCAAATAAGTTGATGAGCTGCGCGGCTGCCTATGCCGCGCAGCTTTTTTAAAACCAAAAGAAGAGGAAGTGAAAAAGTGAAGAGAATACTGATCCCAGTAGTATGCGCATGTATTTTAATAGCATGTACGCCATCTGAAGAAGTTGAAAACGAAGAACAACGAGTAGAAAATGAAACAGAGCCAGTAGAAACCCTTACAGCTTCTAAAGAAGATATTCGTTTTGTTGCAGGTTGGTTGAATGAAACGGCAATTTTGTTCGTCGATCACAAAGATGATGAAGATCGGTTACTGTCGTTTGATTTAAAGACAGGAGACATACATACCTTATTTACGTCCACTGCAACGATCTCTGAAGTGCAAGTTCATCCTAGCGCTTCGCAATGACTAGTCAAAACAGCAGACGACTCAACGGAGGCTATCATACATATACTTGATCATGCAGGTACTCTACTAAATGAAGTGTCGATAGAATCCTCGGAACTTGAAATTCAATGGAATGATATCGACGCTTCACAATTACTAATCACCGCTTTCTCTGATGATTGGAGTTACGAAATCATGCGCTATGACGCGAATGACGATACATTGGTAGCAGTAATGCTCCCTGATCCATTTCCTAGTTGGCTAGATGCAGAAGAGTTGGTATATATGGAAGACCTAGATGTAGTAAAACAATTACTCTCTACAGGGGAAAAGACTACGCTTGCGAATAATGCCAACCAATTCCATTCAGCTACAGATCAGGTATTGATTGAATCATTTGAAGGTGAGCAGATACGATATGCAGTATTAAATGCAATCGGAGAAGAGAAGTACTCTTGGTTTGTTGAAGATCATTCATTCGTGATGGAACAAGCTGTATTTTTAGATGAGAATACATTGATGATGACTGTCACCGATCAAACTGAGATGATGCCAACTAGTTTTCTAGTGAAGATACAAGACGGTGAGGAAGTAAAGCGCCAAAAGTTACCAGAAGGCGGTTCTTTAGATTGCAAAGGCGACAAGTGTTTAATAGGGTATAGTCTAGATACTTGGATTAATATAGAAACCGGCGAAAGGGTAAAGTGGTTGGAAATTGAACCGCTAGAATAAGCTTTACTTATAAGTGGTGAATTACTATCTAGGAGGAGTTTGAAACGCCAGCTGGAATGCGTTCCGCCGAAGTATCAATTCTACCTATATCGATGAAAACAATAAAAAATAAGGACATCCCCTGTGAAAGGGTGTCCTTATTTTTTGGAACTTATTTGTGTAGTTGTGGCGGGTATCCAGAATATATGACAGTAGCGATCGTAAATCCTCCGATAACTACAACCGTTACCACATTGAATACTATACTTAACAGATTCCGCTCTTTAAAAGCTTGGACCGTTCCAAAGACTGCTAAGATTGCAATCAATCCAAAAATGATGACTAATAAATTCATTGAGTAGACACTCCTTTCAACATTGAAAAAATGAATGCCATAAAGCGATATTCCTCCTCTATTGTACTGTTAATGAATCGTTTTGTCGAGATTAAATAATGACGATTATTTGAAGTTTGTGTCCACAATCATTAATATTAGACATAGAGGTGAGGTAAATGAGGATACATATACATCCATTAGGTCCAATTCAGACAAATTGCTACATAGTGGAAGATGAAAAGAAAAATTGTTTAGTATTCGATCCAGGCGAAGATGGAGAGGCGTTACTATCAGAATTGCGAAAGTTATCTCTGAAGCCTGTTGCCATTTTGCTGACACATGCACACTTTGACCATATCGGGGCAGTAGAAAAGATTCGAACTGCTTTTGATATCCCTGTGTACTTGCATGTGGCGGAAAAGAAATGGCTTGCGAATCCTGAGTTAAATGGTTCAGCCAAATACCCCGTATTGCCTGACGTCATTTGTAACCCTGCTGACGTGCTACTTCATGATGAAAAACATTTGGAAGTGGGGACGTTTAAGATGGAGACGCGTCATGTGCCAGGACACTCGCCAGGAAGCGTTTGTTATATCTTTGAAGATGAAGGATTCGCAATTGTAGGGGATACATTGTTCCAAGGTAGCGTAGGCCGTACCGACTTGCCAGGCGGTGATACGGAAACATTGCTCAAAGCGATTCACGAACAGTTATTGACGCTAGACGACGAGATGTTACTTTATCCCGGACATGGGCCTGCGACAACACCTGGAGTCGAAAAAGACCAAAACCCGTACTTACACGGATTTTGATCAAAATCAAGCAAACAAAAAACAGCTTTCCGTTGAGGAAGCTGTTTTTGTTTGTGCGGATTAGTGTCCTCCACCAGGTACATGAATGAAAATAGAATAGTAACTAAAACCAACCATGAAGATCATCAGGTATGCTCCGAATAGGTAAACATACATACGCTCTGAAAGCTTCAAGTATCCAAGTAGAACAAAGAAAATTGTGCCTGCTACCATAAGTAAAGCAGCTGGAACCATATTCCCAACATAGAACATTACCGCAAAAATACCTGACCAGAATCCTAAAAGTTTAAACATATTATCCATCTAAGAATCCCTCCTTCACAACATTACAATAAGCTCTTATCCATTATAATAGAACGTCAGCCTAAAAGTAAACTCCAATCGATTTCACATTGTGTCAAAAGAGTGTACTTGTACGAACAGATTCAGATAGTAGCTGCTTACAGTATAACAGAACCTACAATGAAAATAATATGAAAATTGATTTTTGATATTGAATTGACGTAAAGAAATGAATTTTGACCCAATATCATGATGAAAAAATGAATTAACATAAATGTAGTGCATTTTCAAACAATTTAATTCCCATATATACTTCTTTCTAAGATAAAAAGTGGTCTTTTGTCGAATAGAGAAAGGAGAGAACTATGGAAATTGAACAGAACCCTATAGAAAAAACGTGTTTACAGTTGCTTGAGAAAGCAATTCATTCTGAAGCGACAGATATTCATTTTGTACCTACGATAGAAGGATATGACGTGACAATTCGCAAGCACTCTTATTTTTCGAAGATCGGTCAATATCCTCATACATTAGGCGGTCGGTTAATTTCATTCTATAAATTTTTATCTTCTTTAGATATAAGTGAACAACGACGCCCGCAAAGTGGTTCCTTCCACCGGTCTTTCTTAGACTGCAGCTTCTCTTTTCGCGTCTCGACAATCCCATCTATCCAATTAAAGGAAAGTGTCGCGATCCGCATTCAGAAACACGATAAAATCGTTCCGCTCAACCAGCTATGTCTCGATCCTGACTGGACACAGCAATTGGCTGAAGCTGCTGCTTATAAGCAAGGACTGTTTCTCGTCACCGGACCAACTGGTTCTGGTAAAACGACCACATTATATTCATTGACTTCTCATTGTGTATCCGAACTCAAACGTCATGTCATTTCACTTGAAGATCCTGTAGAGAATAATCATAGTCATCTGCTACAAATTCAAGTGAATGAACGTTCTGGTATTACCTATTCTGCTGGATTAAAAGCGATTTTACGACATTCACCCGATGTCATCATGATTGGTGAAATACGTGATGCTGAGACAGCCAAAATCGCAGTTGAAGCTGCGTTGACAGGACACTTAGTTCTTAGCACAATCCATGCGAAAGATCCTGTGGGTTGCTTGTATCGTTTATTAGACCTCGGTATTCATGTAGAAGAGCTAAGACAGACCATTATCGCGATATCTGCTCAGCGTCTTATTACACAACAGTCAGGAGAGACGGCAGCAGTTTTTGAAATATTGCAGGAGTCGGATCTACAATTAGCTACGGAATCAATGGTGAATGGCCTACGGTTTACGATTCCTGTTAATAAGAAAATCGAAGTGCAGCAAGCTTTGTATGAAAAGGTGCTATATGGAACGGATTAAATTTTTCGGTCCATCCTCCAATAAAAAAATTATAAAGCCAGCGGAGTTTCTAGTACGACTTTCGGTGTTATTACAAGAAGGATATACCTTTCATGAAGGTCTCATTCTAATATTGCCCTATCATACGAAAGAGTATGAGGAAAAACTTCGACAAGTAGAAGAAGAGTTGAAGATGGGGTATGGTGTTTCACATATTTTGAAGAGTTTAGGTTTTGGCAAAAGTACGATGTTGCCGATCGTTATTGCGGAAGTGGATGGCAATTTGATACGCGCCTTGAAAGAAGTAGCGGATCGTGTCAATCGAAAGACGGAGAAGCAAAAACAAGTTCGTAAACTGTTGGCGTACCCAAGTGTCCTGTTTTCCTTCTTATTGATTTTGTTAGTCGCTTTTCGGCAATTTTTCTTACCGAATTTTGAAGCATTGACTGTAATGCGGGCGGATGACAATGGAGGAATCGTTCACTTATTACCAAAACTCGTTTCATCTATACCAGATCTCTTATTGTCCATGGCTATTATATGTGCTGTTGGTTTTCTTTTAGTTCGAATGTGGTTAACTAGATTGTCCCCGTCTGAAATTTTACGCCATATATTAAAAATACCTGGAATCAAAACATTCTACGGTGAAATGAAAACTAGAGATTTCGCCAGTGAGCTCGGAAGTTTGTTGCAGTCTGGACTTTCTATGCAAAGCGCATTAGCTGTTCTAGCGGAGCAGACAGAGGATCCTATATTAGCGGTCATCACAAACGAATTAAGTGAACATGTCATTTATGGTGAATCATTGCACGAAGCAATCCGTTTAACAGATGGTCTATCGCCACGTCTCGCAGATTTTGCAAAACACGGGGCTGATACGGGATACTTACCGAAAGAACTTATGCTATATAGCGAACATACGAGTGAACAATTGGAGGAGAAGGTTAATCAATGGATAACGATTTTACAGCCTGCCTTATTTGGTGTTTTGGCGGTTTGTATTTTATTGTCCTATTTATCTATTTTATTGCCTGTTTATAAAATGATCGACAACATTTAAAAGGAGGGAAAGTGTTGCTGAAGAATGAAAAAGGTTTTACGTTGATTGAAATGATGATCGTGTTGCTAATAATTACTGTTTTAATCTTGATTGCAATCCCGAATGTTACGAAGCATTCTAAATCGATTGATGAAAAGGGCTGTGAAGCGTATGTCAAAATGGTAGAAGGCCAAGTGCAGGCATACAAGATGGATAAAAAAACGATTCCAACGATTTCATCACTAACTACAGAAGGGTATTTACCAGCTGAACCTGCGTGTCCGAATGGCAGTGCAATTTCGATCGATATGGAAGGAAAAGTAAAGGCTGCAAATAGTGGAGGTTAAGCGTATTTTCAATGATCAACATGGATTCACCTTTTTGGAACTCTTGTTGGTCCTATCCATCATGACGATATTGACAGCCATCATTCTTCCTTTTAGTGAAAAACACCTGGAAAAAGAATCCGAAAAGGATGCACTGAAGCAATTCATTGCGTCTGTTCATGAGATGCAGCTATATGCAATGACACATAAAGAAAGTGTTGCTTTGACATTTGGTGAAAGTGGAGCAACTTATAAGGCGGAAAAAATTGATATGAAAGAAACGCTAATACGTGGAATATTTCCTGAAGGCATGTACAGGACTAAACATTCTCCGCTTAAAAGAATAGAGTTTTCTGAAACAGGATACATGGTGAAAACAGGAAAGATGTATTTTTCTACACAAAGCAAAGGTGAAATTTTTATCTCGTTTCAGTTTGAGAGAGGAAGGATGATAGTCAATGAATGAAAAAGGGCAATCGTGGCCGGAAGCTATGTTGTCGTTACTCGTTGCCATGGTGATATTTGGATCTCTAATACCGATGGCCAACATATTGACATCGTCCGCCACCGGAAAAAAACAAGCGATGATTGCCAGTCAAACAGCCTACCAAGCAGCTATTCTAAACAAAGCATCGGGACAAGTGACAGGGAGCAGATTTCACGAAGATCTACAGTATGATTGGATCGTTAGCGATAGTCGAATTTGTGTGGGCTATGAAATACAACAAGTCGCAAATCATAAATGTGTGAGTCTATGATGCAGTTGAATGAAAAGGGATATTCACTAGTTGAGAGTATCATTCATCTACTTATATTCATGATGCTAATTCAATTAACAGTTTTATTTTTCTACTGGAAAGCACCCGTAGATAATGTTTACCACGGAGATCTGCTTGGCGAGTGGGAGTTATTTTCTTTGGAATTACAGGAATTATTGGAAAAAGTAACTGTAGTGGAGGAAGTGAAATCTACGCTCATTACGTTCCATACCCAAAAAGGAAGCATTACTATACAGCAATACGATAAAATGCTTCGTAAGGTTGTGAATGGAACAGGTCATGTCCCTTTGTTGATGAATGTGAAATCCAGTAAATTTACTGTGAAGGATAGCGAATTGAAGCTTGCTGTCAAAATGAAGGATGGTATGCGTAAAGAAAGGACGTTTGCTATTGGATTATATCAAGAATGAGAAGGGAGGATCATTTATTTTCGCGATTGTTTTATTATTTTTGGTAAGTCTCTTTCTTTTCTCCCTCGTTTCATGGCATGATAGTATCTACAGAATATACGACTGGCTCGAAATCTATTATGAGCGTAAAGCAGTTGAATTAATGAAACGGGATGGATGAAAATGAAAAGGATTTATTTAGTGGGATTCATGGGATGTGGAAAAAGCGCAATCGGTAAACGGCTGCATACGTTAACAGGCATTCCGTTCTTTGATATGGATCATGAAATTTCAGAACAAATGCAAATGACGATTCCTGAGATATTCGATCAGTACGGAGAGTTGTATTTCCGGCAGTTGGAGACGGAATTCCTCGAAAAATTTCCAGAAGAATTTTGTATTGTAGCCACTGGTGGAGGCGTGGCGGTAAAGGAAGAAAATATACAATTGATGCGTGAAACGGGCATCGTATTTTTCCTCAATGCATCATTCCGCGATATTTGGCGCAGAATCTCGACTGATGTCAATCGCCCTATTGTACAACAATCTTCGCGGCAAGAATTAGAAGCGCTCTATAAAAAACGTAAGTCGAAGTATTTACAGTCTGCTCATTTCACTGTGGAGACTACGGGCAAATCTTTAACGGACATTGCAGAATATATTATCTTTCAAATTGAGAGATATCAATAATTCGTTGAAAAAGCGAATGATTTGGTTTATAATCAAAATATCATTCGCTTTTATGCCTTCTTAATAAATAGATTGCGCTTACTTCTATGAAATGTTAAGATATCAGTGAAGAAAAAATTAACTCAATAATGCGAATGATTGTATGGGGAGAGCGCGCATTAGGCGCCGCCGAAGGAGCAAGTAACGAATGTTATGAATCTCTCAGGTAACAAAACGCATACATGACGCATCTCTGGAGAGTGCTGAGCAATCAGCGGCCGAAGAAAGTATGGAAACTGTAAAGCTTTCAGGCAAAAGGACAGGGGTTCTCTTTTATAGGAGACCCCTGTCCTTTTTTTGATGAAATACATACTGATCGTTCTTTGATCAGAACAAAAAGGAGGAAACAGTTTGACGAATCAATTATTGCGCACGCCGTTATTTGAAAGTTATAAAGAGTACGGAGGTAAAACAATCGATTTTGGCGGCTGGGAGTTGCCTGTGCAGTTTTCTAGTATTAAAGCAGAACATGAAGCCGTTCGGACAAAAGCAGGTTTGTTTGATGTCTCGCATATGGGAGAAGTGTTTGTTAGTGGTAGCGGAGCACTCGACTATTTGCAGAAGCTCGTGACGAATGACGTATCCAAACTAACGATTGGCCAAGCACAGTATACAGTGATGTGTAATGAGCAAGGTGGAACGATCGATGACTTTTTAATTTATAAATTAGAGGAAGAGCGCTATTTATTGGTAGTCAATGCATCGAATATTGAAAAAGATGTAGCTTGGATGGAAAAACAACAAATTGACAATGTCGTCATTGATAACCAATCTTCCAATTACGCTTTACTTGCACTGCAAGGACCGGTGGCGGAGTCGGTATTACAGAAACTGACGGATGAGTCGCTTAAAGAAATCAAATTTTTCCGTTTTAAAGAACATGTTCAAGTGGGCGGAGAAGATGTACTTGTTTCACGTACGGGTTATACAGGAGAAAATGGGTTTGAAATCTACGGTACACCTGAAGCAATCCAGAACCTGTGGTCAAAAATTTTACAAGAAGGCAAAGAAGACGGTGTGGTACCTGCAGGCCTTGGTGCACGAGACACATTGCGCTTTGAAGCGGGACTCCCTCTTTACGGTCAAGAACTGAGAGAGGATATTTCTCCATTAGAAGCAGGCCTTGGTTTCGTCGTAAAAGTGAAGAAAGAAGAGGATTTCATTGGTAAAGATATTCTTGTGAAGCAAAAAGAACAAGGGATAGAACGTAAGCTTGTCGGACTTGAAATGATCGATAAAGGAATTCCGCGTACTGGTTATAAAGTGTTTGAGGGTGACCGAGAGATTGGCGAAGTCACAACTGGTACGCAATCTCCTACATTAAAAAAGAACATCGGTTTTGCGCTTCTATCCACAGAATTTGCGGAACTTGGCACGGAAGTAGAAGTCGAAATCCGCGCAAAACGTCTGAAAGCAAAAGTCATTGCAACACCTTTCTATAAAAGATCATAAGTGAAAAGGGGTAAAAAATTATGAAGCATCGTTATCTACCTATGACGGAGCAAGACCAGAAAGATATGCTCGAAACAATCGGCGTTTCTTCCATTGATGAACTTTTCTCGGATATTCCGGAAAAGGTACGTTTTAAAGGCGAATATCAAATTAAACCAGCCAAATCCGAAACATCTCTCCTAAAAGAACTGGGGCGTTTGGCTGCGAAAAATGTCAACGCTCAAGAGTATGCATCGTTCCTAGGAGCGGGAGTTTATGATCACTATCGTCCGATTATCGTAGATCATGTCATTTCACGTTCTGAGTTTTATACAGCGTACACACCATACCAGCCCGAAATTTCACAAGGTGAGTTACAGGCGATTTTCGAATTCCAGACGATGATCTGTGAATTGACAGGGATGGAACTAGCGAACTCTTCCATGTACGACGGAGGAACGGCACTTGCAGAAGCAGGAACACTTGCTGCAGGGCATACGCGCCGTAAGAAGTTACTTGTGTCCGCTACTGTTCACAATGAATCACACGCAGTCGTGAAATCATACGCTGACGGACAATACATTGAAGTCGTAACGATCCCACATACAAACGGTGTAACGGATATCGATAAGCTAAAAGAACTGATTGATGATGAGACTGCAGCAGTACTCGTTCAATATCCGAACTTCTACGGACAAGTAGAGGACCTTCAGGCAATCAGCGATATTGCACATGACAATGGTGCACTATCGATCGTCTCAGCAAATCCACTTGCACTGGGGCTATTGACACCGCCTGGAGCGCTTGGAGCGGATATTACAGTTGGAGATGCACAACCATTCGGAATCGCAGAATCATTCGGTGGACCACATTGTGGATATTTCGCAGTATCGAAAAAGTTGATGCGTAAAGTTCCTGGCCGTCTAGTTGGTGAGACGAATGACGATCAAGGGCGTAGAGGATACGTACTGACATTGCAGGCGCGTGAGCAACATATTCGTCGTGACAAAGCAACATCCAATATTTGTTCGAACCAAGCTCTGAACGCTCTTGCGGCATCTGTTGCGATGACAGCTCTTGGTAAGGAAGGAATTAAAGAAATCGCATATCAGAACATCGCGAAAACGGCCTACGCGAAACAAGCATTTGAAAAAGCTGGATTCGAAGTGAAATTTGGTTCTGCGCATTTTAATGAACTTGTAGTGGATTGTAAATCACCTATTAAAGATGTCAATAAACGCCTGCTTGAACAAGGAATTATTGGTGGATATGATCTAAGTCTAGTAGATGAAAGTCTAGCGAATCACGCACTGATCGCTGTTACAGAACAACGTACGAAAGAAGAAATCGATGCATACGTGCAAGAACTGGAGGCTATCCATGCATAAGGACAATCAATCACTCATTTTTGAACTATCCCAACCTGGCCGAATCGGTTATAGCTTACCTGAATTAGATGTACCTGAAGTAGATGTTACATCCATTTTATCTCAAGGTGTAATTCGTACGGAAGAAGCAGAACTGCCCGAAGTATCTGAGTTGGACATCATGCGTCACTATACTGCATTGTCCAATCGTAATCACGGTGTCGACACAGGATTCTATCCATTAGGTTCTTGTACGATGAAATACAATCCGAAGATCAACGAAGCAGTAGCACGTTTCCCAGGATTCGCACGCGTTCACCCGCTGCAAGACGAATCTACTGTACAAGGTGCACTTGAAGTAGTGTACGATTTGCAAGAACACTTGGCTGAAATCACGGGTATGCCACAAGTTACATTACAACCTGCAGCAGGCGCGCACGGAGAGTGGACAGCATTGATGATGATTCGTGCTTTCCATGAAGCGAATGGTGATACGCAGCGTACGAAAGTACTTGTACCCGACTCCGCTCATGGAACAAACCCGGCTTCTGCAACGGTTGCTGGCTTTGATACCGTGACAGTGAAGTCGAATGAAAAAGGCTTAGTAGATCTTGAAGATTTGAAATCAAAAGTAGGTCCTGACACGGCAGCGTTGATGTTGACGAATCCGAACACGCTTGGTCTTTTCGAAGAAGATATCTTAGAAATGGCGGCAGTGGTTCATGGAGTAGGCGGAAAGCTGTATTATGACGGAGCGAACTTGAATGCGGTTATGTCTAAAGCACGCCCTGGCGACATGGGCTTTGATGCGGTTCACTTGAACTTGCATAAGACGTTCACAGGCCCTCACGGTGGTGGCGGACCAGGTTCAGGTCCAGTTGGAGTAACGGAGGAATTGGCTGCTTTCATGCCAAAACCTGTTGTTGAAAAAGTAGATGATCGCTTCATATTGAACTATGACGTGCCACAATCCATTGGTCGTGTGAAGCCGTACTACGGAAACTTCGGTATTTACCTACGTGCATATACGTATATTCGTTCAATGGGTCCAGACGGCTTAAAAGCGGTTACGGAATACGCAGTGCTTAATGCCAACTATATGATGCGTCGCCTAGAACCATACTTTGATCTTCCCTATACACAGCACTGTAAACACGAATTTGTTTTATCCGGTCGTCGTCAGAAGAAACTTGGCGCACGTACACTCGATATGGCGAAGCGTTTGCTAGACTTTGGTTATCATCCGCCAACAATCTATTTCCCTTTGAACGTGGAAGAAGCCATGATGATCGAGCCGACAGAAACAGAATCAAAAGAAACGTTGGATAACTTCATTGAAGCGATGATTCAAATCGCCAAAGAAGTAGAAGAAAATCCTGAAATCGTTCAAGAAGCACCACATACAACAGTCATCGGCCGCCTAGATGAAACAAAGGCAGCACGTAAGCCGGTGTTGCGTTATATAAAAGAACAATCACCAGTAGAAGAAACGGTACAATAATAAAATAGATTGAATGGAGCGCCGCTAAAAGTTAGCGGTGCTCTTTGAATTGCAAATAATTTAACCATTTAATAACTCTTCTGTTATACATGTTCCGTTTGAAGAATACTATATTAAGAGTGCATAGTTAGTTGAAGGAGAATTAATGATTCGATTTATATATGTGATAAACTTCATGAATCATGGAGATATCCTGCAATATGTGAAGCCTACATATCAATACTATTAAGACTAAAACTAGTTCTAAACACAGTCTTGTAAAATCAAAATCGTATATTATACGATAAACAAATGATCCGTGTCAACCGTAAATTTGAGAAATTTCTAACAATGTGTTATACTGTATATGTACAAGTAATCAGGACGGCTGTAACAATCCTGCGCAACTTATTCCAGCAAGGAATGAAGGGCGCCTTTTTTTGAATTCGAAAAATGGGTTGTTCCATTTCAATGAAATAAAGTGTGAAAACACAGAATGTTTTAATTAGATTTGCTGTAAAGTATTTATCAAGGAATTTATAGGAGGAGATTGGCTAGTGAATTTAATTAATGAAGAAATTACTCATAACGTGTTTGGTGAGGGAAATATTGTGGAACACGAGGAGTCATTCATCACTGTTGATTTTAATAAGGATCTTAAAAGATTTGTCTATCCCGATGCATTCGAGAATTTTATTACGTTAAACAATCGAAGTATGGCAGAGTCTTTAGAGAAGGTCTTTGTGGAACGAAAAGCAGAAGAAAAAATATTGGAAAAGAAGCGTAAAGAAGAAAAGGCTATCCAGGTGCTTGAGCAGCAGCGTAGAGAAATATTAAAGAACCATAAAATTCATGAAAGTTCACAAATTGTTTTCTGGTTAGATAAAGAAAGACAGTCAGAAGTACTTGGCGACTGGGAGATATCGACTGGAAGTATACAAAGTGGGAAGAATAAAGGATTACCTAACCCGGTGACTCGTTTGCGTCCGAACAGTGCAGGTGTTCTAACTGTTAGAACCGCAGATCAAGCAGAAACTGAAAGAACTATTATTGGTCTCTTCATGGTTGGTGATACGTTTACTGGAAGTATCGGTGAGGATGGTTTGGTGCCTACCCACCCTGAATATAGAATTCAACTTACTGAAGAAGAAGCTGAGAAAATGCTTTTCTGGAATTACTATAAAAATAAGAACTATCCTGATCGTACTTCATGGAATTCAGGTACATTCCGTTATTTTGATAATATTTGGACTGCTCAAATTTTAAACGATATTATTGCATTAAAAACGGATGAAGAGCAAATCAAAGAAGCGCAAGAGTTTATGAGCTATTTCTGTAAATTGAACGCTATTGACATGAATAATATTCCGGAAGCAGAAGGCTCTTTACGTTAACAAGTAAAGTCACTTTAGCCGAAGTGCTTTAGAAAATTACACATAAAACTGCCAGGTACGAGCACATGAGGACTGTGTTGGTACCTGGCAGTTTTTCATCTTTCAATTATTCTGTTGATATAGCATTTAACAGGCTAACGAGAACGTTTCAAGTGATTAGAAACTTACAGTGTATAGAATAAAAAGTGGCTATAAGCGAATACATTGCGGATCATCATTTTCAGTACCATACAATTTCTATAAAAAGTAAACGAATTGTTAGTGTGAACTAGCCACTAAAAAGTTTCATTTTAAATCTTTGAATATATACTATATAATTTACTAAATTGAATAAAATAAAAAACAGTATTGAGAATAACACATAAAATTAAAATCATTGCAAAGGATTGAATTAAATGAGAGAAACGGTAACGGCGATGGATGTTGCTAAGCTAGCGGGCGTTTCACAATCGTCGGTTTCAAGAGTATATTTTGAAGGTGCTTCTGTTTCGGCTAAAACTAGAAAACGGGTTCTTGAGGCAGCGGCAGAGCTCGGCTATCGTCCCAACGTATATGCCAGAAGTCTAATAACAAACCAGTCTAAAATTATTGGACTTGTGATGAAAAGTGTTCACAATCCATTCTATACACACGTATTAAAACGATTTAGTTCAATCTTCAAACAGCAAGGTTATAGCATCTTATTTGTCTCCACTAATAATGATGAAATTCAAGAGGAAGATGTGGAAACATTACTTAACTATAATGTAGCGGGCGTAGTTGTAACAGATGCTACGATATCAGAAACAGTTGGAAATGAATTCAAAAAGAATCACATACCTCTTGTTTTTTTTAATAGAAAGCCTAAGACTGAAGTTTTTCATTCAGTAAGTTGCAATAATTTAGAAGCTGGACGTTCTATTGCTTACTTTTTAATTGCAAAAGGGTCCATGGAACTAGTATTGATCACGGGAAATGAAGATACCTCTACAAGTATAGAACGTAAAAAAGGTTTTTGCGAAGTCTTGGATCAGCAAAATATTGTGTATCGCACGTATAGTTCGGACTATACGTATGAAGGGGGATATAACACAGCTACCACTCTGATTGAAGAGAATCAATTACCATCTGCTATATTCGTGGCGAATGATATTATGGCACTAGGGGTATTAGATGCACTTCGCAAACATGAAATCCGAGTACCTGAATACACAAGGGTAGTTGGATTTGATAATATCGGTATGGCTTCTTGGCCTGCATACGAATTGACGACATGGGAACAGCCTATTGAAGAAATGATTGAAGCAACCGTAACGTATTTGCTGGAAGAAGTGACATCTTATACAGGATCTGTGCAAACGATAGAAGTGGATGGCAAATTGATAGAAAGAAAAACTACATAAAGTTGTTGACTTTGACGAATATTTAGACTATTATTTTAACGTAGAGTTATTTGCATACGTATGCAAAACGGAATTCGCATACGCATTCTAAATATTACCCAAGTTAGTGTGTAGATCAAACAAAATGTAAGCGTTTAAAAATAGGAGGCAAAATCATGGTAAAAGTAATCAAAGCGGGTAAAACACAAGAAGAAGTAGTAGCAAATGATACGAAGGTATCTGAAATAGTTTCTGAGGCGTTAAAAGCAGTGGAAAATCGTGGAGATCAAGCGGTACGTGAACTTTCGGAGAAATTTGATAAATGGTCCCCAGAATCCTTCAGACTTAGTGAATCAGAAATTAAAGAAATTGTTGCGCAAGTGCCTGACAGTGTAATCGAAGACATTAAATTTGCTCAAACTAATATAAAAGCGTTTGCAGAAGCGCAGCTTGCTTCTTTGCACAATGTGGAAGTGGAAAATATTCCTGGTGTTATTCTAGGACATAAAAATATTCCAGTAAACAGCGTAGGTTGTTATATACCGGGTGGAAGCTATCCGATGGTTGCATCTGCACATATGAGTGTATTGACTGCAAAAGTTGCAGGAGTGAAGCGGGTCATTGCCTGTACACCACCAATCAATGGCGAAATTCCAAAAGCGACCATTGCGGCAATGTATTTAGCAGGTGCAGACGAAATTTATTTACTTGGTGGCATTCAAGCGATGGGGGCAATGGCTATCGGGACAGAAACAATTGAATCTGTCGATATGATTGTCGGACCGGGTAATGCATTTGTTGCTGAAGCGAAGCGACAATTATACGGTCGCGTAGGAATTGATTTGTTTGCAGGCCCAACAGAGACACTGGTTGTAGCAGACCATACAGCAGATGCAGAAATGATTGCAATTGATCTTCTTGGTCAAGGAGAGCATGGACCTACTTCTCCTGGAGCGTTGATTACGACTTCAGAAGAACTTGCACACGAAACAATTAAAGAAATTGAACGTCAGTTGGAAACACTTCCAACAGCAGACGTAGCAAGTGTGTCTTGGGAAGATTATGGTCAAATATTGGTTGTGGATTCTATTGAAGAGGCACGGATCGAAGCAGATCGCCTAGCATTCGAACATGTGGAGATTTTAACAGAGAATCCCGATTACTTCCTAGAGCACATGACGAACTACGGCTGCTTGTTCTTGGGACCGGAGACGAATGTAGCATACGGAGATAAAGTAATTGGAACAAACCATACTTTGCCGACTAAGGGAGCTGCTCGTTACACAGGCGGATTGTGGGTTGGAAAATTCATCAAAACGGTCACTTATCAGAAGGTAACTCCTGAAGCCTCTGCATATATCGGTGAGTACGCAGCACGCCTTTGTCTTCTAGAGAACTTTGAAGGACATGCTAGACAAGCGCAACTACGTGTAGATCGTTATAGCAAATAATAAAGTACGTAATAAAGGAACAAGGTAATTAGGAGGAATGAGTATGTTAGGAATGATCGGCCTTTTTGGGGGACTTGCGATCTTGATTTATTTAACAATGAGAGGTATGAACCTTCTCATTGCGGCACCCATTACCGCACTGTTGATCGCAATTATGAATGGCATCCCGCTTTTCCCACAGTTGGCAGAAGAAGGCGCGGTTAATTTCTTAACCAACTATATGGGTGGATTCACAGGATTTATTGCTTCCTGGTATTTAATGTTCTTAACTGGAGCTATATTCGGTAAAGTTATGGAAGATAGTGGTGGTGCCGATAGTATTTCAAAGTGGATTGTCAGTAAAATTGGTATGAAAAGAGCAGCGTTAGCGGTCGTTATCGCTTGTGCAGTGTTAACGTATGGCGGGGTAAGTTTGTTTGTTGTTGCGTTCTCGGTCTATCCGATGGCGTTAAGTCTGTTCAAACAAGCTGACTTGCCAAGACGATTCATTCCAGCTGCACTAGCATTTGGTTCTACAACATTTACGATGACATCTGCAGGATCTCCTGAAATTCAAAACTGGATTCCAATTGAGTTCCTTGGAACGAGTCCATATGCGGGATGGGAAGTCAGTATTCTCGTAGCAGTCTTCATGTTCTTGTTCGGCTATTGGTGGCTGAAGCGAATGATTTCCAAAGCTGTATCCAAAGGGGAAAGGTTTGTTGCAAGAGATACGGATAAGGAAGTAGATATGCAAAGAGCTCTTCCGAATCCAATACTGAGTATGATTCCATTAGTAGTAGTTCTTGGAATCACGTTATTATTGCACAAATCTCTTGGAACCTCGGCACTAATTATCTCTTTAAGTGGCGGTATATTAGCAACATTTATTTTGAATAAAAAGTACTTCCAAAATTTTGGTCATGCAGTAGGAGAAGGTGCGATGGGTGCAGTTATTGCTATTGCTAATACAGCTGCAGTCGTTGGTTTTGGCGGGGTAGTCAAGGCGACGCCGGCTTTTGATGCGGCAGTAAATGTCATGACAGATATTCCGGGAAGTCCCTTAATCGGTGGAGCGCTTGCGGTAGCAGTCATTGCTGGATTAACCGGTTCATCGTCAGGTGGACAAGCAATTGCTTTGCCACTATTAGCACCACACTATTTAGATCTAGGTGTAGATCCCGAAGCATTGCATAGAACGGTATCCATCTCTTCAGGGTCGTTGGATTCACTTCCTCAAGGGGGATATGTTGTAACAACAATTCGATCTATTGCTGGCGAAACACATAAAGACGCATATCCGGCATTTGGAGCTTTGTCTGTCGTTGTACCAATACTAGGCGCAGCCTTAGCAGTCATTCTGTTTTCGATCGGACTATAAAATAAAGACCTAACGAATCAAATATATAGTTCATCTAGACTCTTAATTTCCCAGGTAATGAAAAGCACGACATATGTAAGCGCAAAAGGCTTAAGGTTTCTATCTTTTCGTAAATGACAACGTAATCTTATTAATATGTTGTATTTTGAAAGAAATAATAAGGGATTAGAATATAAAGAAGCGTCACTCATCATTCAGAGTGACGCTTCTTTCCAGGAAGAATTAGTAAATATCTCGTTTCCAAAAACGTTGCTGGGTAATAGCGAGTATAAAATCATCGTTAAAAGTAGCGTTATTTTCCGCAAACACAATACCAGGTCCCTTTTTTGCGTCAGATGCTGTGAAAATAGCGTTTCCGCTTTTGGCAACGCTAATCGGTTTATAATGTCTGAATGCCTCATTGATGAAATAGACGCTATCCGAATTGAACTTTGCTTGATCCGCTGCGTTTCCGCCTACTACATAAAGAGAATCGAATAAAACGGGGGCTGTAGTCAAAAACGTTTCATTGACATGAATCTCCAGGCCGTTCTTTCCTCTCACCGTACCAAGTTTTTCACCAATTGTATATACCCAAACTCCATACTTTGCTAGATGTTCAATTGTCGATTTCACTTCCTCGTCAGAAAATCCGTCACCAATGAGAATACCGACCTTCAAACTGTATGGGTAGCGGGGAGTATTTTCCTGGCTCAGCGCAGGGGATGACGCTGTAACTTTGACTTGTTCACCAGTTGGTTTATTAACTCCTACATTGTTTGCGATTATGGTAGCCATTTTCTGATCAACGTTAGCGAACATATCCACTACTTGTTGTCTAATACTTATACTATTCACTTTTCCAATTTCAAAACTAAACGCGTTAATAATATGTTGTTTTTCGGGCGGTGACATACTATTCCAGAAAAGTCGGGCTTGAGAAAAGTGATCCTTGAATGATTCGCTCCGTGCTTGAATGATGCGCCCTTCCACTTTTTCAGCATAGTGAACAAATCCGCCTTCTTTTGCTGTGGAAGTGGCAGGCGTATTATCAGCCAAAGAATTTTTATGATAACTTACTTTGCCGACATCAATGCGCTGTCGGTTGAATCCATTTCTCTGATTGTTATGGAATGGACAGACTGCACGATTAATCGGTATTTCTGTAAAGTTTGGTCCACCGAGACGGTATAGTTGGGTATCGAGGTAGGATAAAAGTCTGCCCTGTAAAAGTGGATCATTAGTGAAATCTATTCCGGGCACTACGTTACCAGGATGGAAAGCGGCTTGTTCGGTTTCAGCAAAGACGTTTGTTACGTTTTGATTTAACGTCATTTTCCCAATGATTTTAACAGGCACGATCTCTTCGGGCCACAGTTTTGTTGCATCGAGAATATCAAAATCAAACATGAATTCATCTTCTTCTGCAATCAATTGAACGCCGAATTCATATTCAGCAAAATATCCTTTATCAATACATTCCCATAGATCTTTGCGCTGGAAATCTGCATTTTTTCCAGCGATTTTCTGCGCTTCATCCCATACTAATGAATGCACGCCGAGTATTGGTTTCCAATGAAATTTTACGAAACTAGCTTGACCTTCACTATTAATCAGCCGGAATGTATGGACACCAAAGCCTTCCATCATTCGCCAACTTCTAGGAATGGTCCGGTCTGACATTTGCCACATCACCATATGGGCGGATTCTTGATTGTTAGCTATGAAATCCCAAAACGTATCGTGAGCTGAAGCTGCTTGGGGCATATCTGTGTCCGGTTCAGGTTTTACTGCATGAACAAGATCGGGAAATTTCATGCTGTCTTGAACAAAAAACACAGGTAAATTATTTCCCACCAAGTCGTAATTTCCTTCTTCTGTATAAAACTTCACCGCAAAACCTCGGACATCCCTTGCTGTATCAACAGATCCTAAATTTCCTGCTACGTTAGAAAAGCGTGTGAAAACAGGTGTCTTCTGTCCTGCTTTCTGGAGAAAGGCAGCTGTTGTATAGTCTTTCATTGATTCATATAACTCAAACTCACCGTGTGCTGCATATCCTCTCGCATGAACAACCCGCTCAGGAATCCGTTCACGGTCAAAGTGCATGAGTTTTTCTTTTAAATGAATTCCTTCCATTAATGTAGGCCCACGTACTCCTGCTTTCAATGACTCTTCATCATTGGACACTTTCACTCCTTGATTGGTCGTAAGCTTTTTCCCTCTATTGTCAACTTTAAATTGTTCCAACTGCTGAACTTTTCGATTCTTTTCTCTATTCATATTTTCGTTTGCCGATTCATCTTTCAAGAAATTCCCTCCGTTTATTAGTATATGATGATGAAAACTTCACATCTCACTTATACTGTATGTATAAGTGATGATAAAAAGCCCGCTCATTTACATTAAGGAATAAAAAAGAATACATTTTAGTGGAAGGGCTCAGAAAGGATTTATAGTAGTATAGCTTTTTTGACATGTGATTCGGTTAGTATAGTAAAATGCCAGGCATGGAGACATTTTCAAATTGTCTCTGTGCCTGGCATAAAAAATTATCTATTATCTATCTTCTCGGGATATATATCATGTTGAAAAAGTCTTTCTTTAGCCATTTGTTCGAAATACGTTCCAGGTTTTCCGTAATTACAATACGGATCAATGGAGATTCCGCCACGCGGAGTGAACTTGGCCCACACTTCAATATATCGTGGTTCCATTAAATGAATTAAGTCTTTCATAATCAGATTTGCGCAATCTTCATGAAAACCTGGATGGTTTCTGAAACTGAACATGTATAGCTTTAATGATTTACTTTCTACCATTTTCACATCAGGAATATAGGATATATAGATGGTAGCAAAGTCAGGTTGGCCAGTGATTGGACAAAGGCTAGTGAATTCAGGAATGTTAAATTTAACAAAGTAATCATTGCTTTGATGTTGATTCTCAAACGTTTCTAAAACGTCTGGATCATATTCATAGTTATATGTTGTCTCTTGATTTCCGAGTAATGTAAGGCTGTTTTTACTGTTTTCTGGCATTTTCCAAACTCCTTTTAATGTGCTTCTGAAATATTTGGTTCATATATATTTAACTTAATCACAACTTGTCTAATCCCCCCGGCAACGATCAACTGCATCAACACTTTCGCTATCCATTGTCCGAGTATTGCATATGGAACTAACTCCCACGGGACGAAGTTAAGCCCTAGTGGACCAATTCCAATAATTACAAATAAACTTGAGTCTAAAAAGCCAGCCACCACACCCGAGAACAGTACTCTTTTTACAAAAGGTAATTTAAAGCGGGTATAAATTTCAGTATCTGCTGTTTCTGAAACAATAAAACTAAGCGTACTTGCAAAGACGATCCATAATTGATCTCCTAATAAATGACTGGTAACAGCGGATAATAACAGTGCGACTGCAATCAATATGTATGTTTGACGTCTTCCGAAT
Organism: Sporosarcina sp. P25; assembly: GCF_002743235.1. Classification (NCBI taxonomy): domain Bacteria; kingdom Bacillati; phylum Bacillota; class Bacilli; order Caryophanales; family Caryophanaceae; genus Sporosarcina; species Sporosarcina sp. P25. The sequence goes on along the minus strand of NZ_PDYV01000011.1, from coordinate 62,731 downwards.
CTGTTTTGGACCATATCTCTCATGACAAGTGTTAATCCAATGAACAAAGTACCGTAGGGGATAATTAATGGACCAAGTTCAAGTGGAGCAAATCGTGCTGTAATGACATTGGCAAGAATGATAGATAGTAAATAAATCGTAATTCGGATCATGAGACGTGCTGTCCTTGTAAGTATTTCGCTAACCCATCATTTCTCAACTGGCAAGCGGGGCATTCCTTGCAACCATCTGCAATAACACCATTATAGCAAGTTAGCGTGTTCTCTCGAATATATTTCAGCCGTCCCATTTGATCGGCCATTGCCCAAACTTCTGCTTTGTCTTTCCACATTAAAGGAGTGATCAAATCAAATGGATAGTCCATTGCTAAATTCAAAGTCGTATTCAATGAACGAATAAACTCATCCCGGCAATCAGGGTATCCACTAAAATCTGTCTCACTTACACCGGTAATAATCGCTTTTGCCCCAACAGTTTTAGCATAGATTGCCGCAAATGAAAGAAATATGTGATTCCGTCCCTCTACAAATGTATTGGGTACACTTCCTTCTTCTACTTCAATTTGCATACCATCTCGGGTCAATGCGTTCGAAGTTAACTGATTGAGAACGTCCATTTGAATGATCTTTTGTTTAACACCTAAGTCTTTCGCGATTTTTGTAGCGCAATCAACTTCTAACTTATGTCTTTGCCCATACAAAAATGTGACGGTTTCTACTTCGTCGAATTCTTCCATTGCCCATAACAGGCAAGTGGTAGAATCTTGTCCGCCACTAAATACTACAACTGCTTTACTCACTCTACATTCCTCCATAGTTTTGTTTTTAGAGGGGATGGTTACGAACCCTCTGCAATAATCGAAGTGGCTTAGTTATATATTCCTAAGACAGCTATGATTATTAGTAGTTAAAATATACACTTTAATCGTCCTTTCCACAAGCGGATTGAGAATGCTACCTGTTACTGGTATCTTTAATAAAACATAATGAAAGATGAAGCATTATTCATGTTAGATAATCTGTTTATAGACGCGACGATTAGGAAAGTGCTTGTAAAAAAGATTAATTTTTCTGGTATTTAAATAATACAAAGGGATATGTGTGATACTAACGTCAACGGGACGACAGTGCAATGACGTTTCCATAAAATCAATAGAGGATACCAGTGCTGTAATCAGTCGTCCTTTCTGGCATTATGATCTAGAAATCATGATGAATTTCGCGCAAACCAAAAAATAGTAGAATGGAGATAATTCAATGTACGAATTAAAAACTAAAGAAACCGATAGTAGTGTTATTGAATTTATTGAGAACATTGATCAACTTAGAAAGCGTGAAGATGCTTTTAGTTTACTGGATATCTTCACCGAGACGACGGGGTATAAAGCTAAAATGTGGGGACCGAGTATTATAGGTTTTGGCAAATATCATTACAAATATAGTTCTGGTCATGAAGGGGACGCGCCAATCGTAGGTTTTTCCCCACGAAAAGCTAAAATTAGTTTATATGTAACGCTTGAAAATGAACAGCGAGAGAAACTGTTAAAAGATTTTGGGAAACACACAACAGGTAAATCTTGTATATATATCAACAAAATCGCGGATGTTGAAATAGAGATATTAAAGAAATTAATAGAACAATCTGCGGCTTTTATTAAAGAAATCTATCCAAATACAGAAAAACTATAGAGCGGAGTACGTGTACTAGATATACTTTGCCTAATTTAGCAATACTGTTTTACAAGAGAAGAGGAAAGGTGGAAGATTTCTTTGACGATATATGAGATGAAAAATGATTTATCGATTAAAGGGAGAAATGGGATCTCATTTATCCTATCTGCTAGTGTGATTTGGTTGATTATTACCATTATATTTATGCAGTCATTAGAAATAACGCAGAAAAATATAGGAATGCTTTTTTCGACAGGTTTAATGTTCCCTCTCTCAGTTGGTATTTCATATATACTAAAGGCCGATTGGAAATTTAAAAATAACGCCTTAGGTAGTCTAGGGTTATATTTGAATCTAGCACAGATTCTCTATTTTCCGATACTTTTTTGGAGTATGTTAAAAAGTCCACAGGATGCAATTATGATATTTGCTATTATTACAGGGGCGCACTTTTTTACGTACGGATGGTTTTATAATGCAAAACCTTATTATATATCGGCTCCGATGATTGCGATCGGCATAATGTTTTTAGGCCTTTATACAACGGCAGACAATCTATGGATGATTCCTCTCTCAATGGTAAGTGTATTATTGCTATTAAGCTTTGCACTCCATATGGATTATAGAAAGGTAGTAAAGCGAACATAACTGGTATTTACTAAACTATTTTCTTCACGCAATGGGCAGCCAAGCGATTTCCATAAAATCAAGTGATCGTGAATGTCGGATTTTATTGAAGTGTTGAATGACAATGTTTCAGACAATACAAAAAGACAGTTCCAAAACGGGAACTGTCTTTTCTTTGGAACTATTATTGATACTATAGATGTAACTTCAATAGTTAAGAATAAATTCCTTGTACTCTGTTCAATAAGCTATCTAGTCGTTGGCTGCTTTTTACAACGCTCGGATGTGCGATTCCTAAGAATTCAGCTTTCTTATACATGATAATTCTTTTTACTTCAATTCTAAACAATAGTAAGTTTCTTTCAATAGTTTTAATCATTTTTTCCTCCGTAATATATATTACGCTTCACGTCATGTAGCGGTTAACTTGCTAGGTTGGAAGCAACTTTCTTATCATATATAAAGCGAATTGAAAAGTGTGTCGCTTTTTGACTGACTCCTATATTGTTTATAGATTATGACATAAATGTGTATGATGATTGAAAATTCAATTATATTAGGTAGGATAAAATAATCCTTTAATCGACACGAGTGTTGTTTTATTTTTAAATCTTCGTGAATAAAAGAAACGTACTATTAGATATTTGTCATAATAAATAATTGCTTAATATACAAATTATGACAGTCCTTAAAGGCAATGAGCTTCTATTTGGCGCGAAGGTAGGGGCTTATAACAAAATAATAGTTGACCTGACGAAAGCTAGAAGTAGCTGGATAAAAATCAATAACTAGAATGAGTGACTTTGCGTAAACCTATTCACAATCAAGCAAAAGAGGTTGCCTTGAAAGATTCAAGGCAACCTCTTTTGCGTCTTAATAACCAATTGTTGAATCGGTTTCCCAGTCATGTCGAGTAGTTTGTCTATGTTGCTTCTGCAACTGACGGATTCGTTCTTCATATTGAATATTCGCCTCATAATGGTAGGTGAGCGCAATTGACATATATAATTCATTCAACTGTGATACAGAAAGGCCTTTTGTCTGCTTGGCTATTTCCTCCACTTGTTCTAGAGAAAGTATCTTTTTGCGATCCAGTTTTTCCATGTATAACCTACGGACTTCCAGTGTCGGAGACTTGATTTCATATGTGCTGTCAAAGCGGCCTGCACGGTTGATGAGGGCAGGGTCGATGCGTTCAGGGTAATTAGTCGTCCCGATGATGAATAAACCATCACGGACATGTACGCCATCTAGGATGTTTAGAAATGTGCTTCTCATATGTTCCGGCATGGAATCGATGTCTTCGATTACAAGGATAGCGGGTGCGAGCCGTTCGACTGTATTGAACACTTCTTGTACGGAATGACTCCCTGTGAATTCCGTGATTTGCCAATAGACAACAGGTGCGTCAGTTGTTCCGGTAATGGAACGTACGAGTGTCGTTTTACCGTTACCGGGAGATCCATACAGCAAGATTCCTCTTTTATATGGTAGTCCGTATTCTTTAAAGAAAGCCCCGCCATCTCGGAAGAATTCATCGATAGAACGAAATAGATCATTCTTCAAACTTTCATCCAGCAGAACGTCACTGCGCTCAATTTGTGCGCCGGCGCCATACGTCTTTTTTTCCATACCTTCTTCGGTATCCACTAAGTACGTAATATTCGTTTTCATCGCGTCTCGTTGAAGTTGATTGAGCACTTCGATGAAATCTTTGACGTGACTGGCCGATGGCGCGAATACAGTATGTTCTGACCAAGTAGAGCCGGTTGCGACATAATAGCTAATGTTGGCGATGGCAATTTGATGTTCAGGAAAGAATAGCAACTGATTGTCGATTGTTTCAGCACCTTGTAAGGAAAAAGCATCAGTTGATACGTCTTGTTGAATTTTTTGTGTCGGCAATGTGGCGTAAATATGACTAAGTGATTCGTAAGGCAATTGTTTACGATGAATCAACTCAGGAAGCATGGTTTCTGTATAAGAAGAAAACTCATCCACTTGGATAATTTTCCAATCAGCCGGTGAACGTTGTTGAAGTGCGTCTAGAATCGCTTCAATGACGACGCCATAATATTGATAATGTGTCAGCTTCTCGTATTGTGCGGACTGTAGTGGAATTAAAAAAGATGGTTTCATTAATTTAACACTCTCCCTATAAATAAGTAGATCCTCCTTAAAAAGGAGGATCCGCAATGATTATTTTGTTTTGATTTTACCTGACCACTTTTTAAATCCACCGCGTAGCTGGTAGATTTCTGTACAACCTTTTTTCTTCAAGAATAACGCAGCACGGCCTGTACGGCTTGTGTTTTGGTCATAAAGATAAACGGGTTTGTCGGGGCGGATTTCCTTATAGCGCTGCGTGAACTGTGTAAATGGAATATTCCGTGCACCTAAAATATGTCCAGCATCGAAATCTTTTGGTTCGCGCACGTCGATCAATTGTGCTTTGCGATAACCTTTAATAAACTCTTCTTGCGTTAATGTAGTCAATGCTTTTCCGACCCGTATGTATGTGATGACGAAATACAAAATGACCGCGAGCACAGCTGCTCCTAAAATATAATAACTCAAAAAAACTTCCCCCTTCATCAATATCTCTATTATAAAGATTATCTGGCATCAGTTCAATCCTAATGATAAAATGAAATGCGTTATTGTTTTTTTCATTGACGACTTCCTATACTATAGGTGGAGTATAAACACGAAGGAGAATAGATTATGACAAAAGCCGTATGGCATTATGTAGACTCTGGAAAATGTAGTCCTTCCTTCAATATGGCGCTCGATGAAGCGCTTCTTGACTTACATAGCCGAGGAGAAATCGGGCCAGTTCTACGTTTTTATGAGTGGGAACCCGCTACATTATCTATCGGGTACTTCCAACGTATTGAAAAAGATATCGATATGGAAAAAGTAAAAGAACTAGGGCTCGGATTTGTCCGAAGACCAACAGGTGGCCGCGGTGTCTTGCATGAACATGAGCTTACATACAGTGTCATTGTGAGCGAGCAGTATCCCGATATGCCGGAAACAGTAACCGAAGCATACCGTGTGATTTCTGGTGGATTGCTGCAAGGCTTCCGTAATCTCGGACTTCAGGCAGAGTTCTCGATTCCAGATCAAGACGTTACGGAGCAATTGCGTAGCCCAAAGAGCGGTGTTTGTTTTGATGCACCGAGCTGGTATGAACTCGTTGTCGAAGGTAAAAAGGTTGCGGGTAGTGCACAAACGCGTCAAAAAGGCGTGATTTTGCAACATGGAGCAATTTTGATGAGCTTAGATGTCGATAAATTGACGTCTATTTTCACGTATTCATCACCCGCATTGAAAGAACGTGTACGTAAAACATTACCAGACCGTGCAATTGCGATTGACCGATTGACGGACCGAGAGATTTCAGTGGAGGAATGCAAACAAGCCTTTTCTAAAGGGTTTGAAACGTCGCTCGATATTTCATTGGAACCTCTAGAATTAACGCATGAACAGCTCGCTTTAGTCCGCCAAATCGAGAAAGATAAATATGCGAATGATGACTGGAATTTTAAAAAATAAAATTGGTACTTTGGTTTTATTTTTTTTGTCGAAATGTCGTGATATCAATGATTTTATGTTTTTGAAGAATAAATGTCGATTGATATACTATTCAATATGTAGTAGATTATTTAATAAGACAAACACTATATATAGTGTTTGTAGCGTTATGAGGAGGATGTTATATGGTTACGATGTCGAAGCAAGGCGAACCGATGCTCGATAAACAACAATTGAATGAGGATATTGCGAAGTTCCCTCAAGTTCACCCGGTTACGGAGGATATGAAGCTAACACATAGTGGAGTATCGCGTCTAGTAATGATCGATCGATATTCATTTAAAGATATGGAAAAGAAGACACTGAAAGAAGGCGATTTTGTCGTTCTAACAGTGAGAGAAGATCCAAAGTTTCCCGCTCGTGGGTTAGGTTATATTACGAAACTTGATCAAGCGAACGGGAAAGCGGAGATCTGGATTGAACCAGAATATCGTTCATCAATCGACGATATAGACGAGCAGCAAAAAGGTATAGTTACACGTCCCCTTGAAGTGCTTGAGAAGCCGCTAGAAGTGTTCTACGAGCAGATTGCAAAACGTAATGCGACAGGACTTGCTTCTGTTGAAAAGACGGAAGATAGAAGAACGCAGTCGTATAACATGTTCTATGATCAGTTGAAGGCATTGAACTTCATTCCGGCTGGTCGTGTACTGTATGGCGCAGGATCAGACACGGATGTCACGTTCTTTAACTGTTATGTAATGCCGTTTGTGCCCGATTCCCGCGAAGGGATATCCGATCACCGTAAGCAAGTGATGGAGATCATGAGTCGTGGTGGCGGTGTAGGAACGAACGGTTCGACATTACGTCCACGCAACACGTTGGCACGTGGTGTCAACGGTAAGTCATCCGGATCGGTTTCCTGGTTGGATGATATTGCGAAATTGACTCATTTGGTTGAGCAGGGCGGATCAAGACGTGGGGCACAGATGATTATGTTATCAAACTGGCACCCGGACATTTATGAATTCATCATCTCCAAAATGCAGAATCCGCGAATTTTGCGCTATTTGATCGAAAACACAGAAGACGAAATGATCAAGAAGCTGGCAGATGAGAAACTGAATTTCAAACCGTTGACAGCACAAGAAGAAGCGATGTATCAAGGCATCACAAACTATAAACAAATTCCAGGTCAAGGTGGTTTTAACGCAGCGATTATCCGTGACGCTGAGCTGAAGCTGCAAGATGGCGGAACGTACACCGTTCATAATCCAGAATTCCTGACAGGAGCGAATATTTCCGTAACCTTAACGGATGACTTCATGAAAGCGGTGGAAGAAGACGCGGATTACGATTTGCGTTTCCCCGCAGTCGAAAATTATTCTCCTGAACAAATGAAGTATTATAATGAACAGTGGCATGAAGTTGGCGATGTACGCGAATGGGAACGTCTAGGTCACGAAGTGCGTGTGTATCGTACAATTAAAGCTCGTGCACTATGGGATTTAATTAATATTTGTGCAACGTATTCAGCGGAACCAGGCATTTTCTTTATTGATAATGCAAATGACGACACGAATGCAAAAGCGTACGGACAGCAAGTTGTAGCAACAAATCCGTGTGGTGAACAACCACTTGCACCATATTCTGTCTGTAATTTGGCTGCTGTCAATCTTGCTGAGATGGCAGACAAAAATACGAAGACGGTTAACTTTGAAAAGTTGAGAGAGACGGTACGGACTGGTGTACGTATGCAAGATAACGTCATCGACGCTACACCGTACTTCCTTGAAGATAATAAAGTACAAGCCCTTGGAGAACGCCGTGTAGGTCTGGGTGTGATGGGGCTTGCTGATCTTCACATCTACTGTGAAAAAGAATACGGCTCGCCTGAAGGAAATCAATTAGTGGATGAAGTATTTGAAGCAATTGCGACAACTGCTTACCGCGAATCGATTGAATTGGCGAAAGAAAAAGGAAGTTTCCCATTCCTTATTGGTCAAACGGATGAAGAAACGAAAGCATTACGTCAGGCTTTCATTAATTCTGGCTTTATGAAGCGCATGCCGGAAGATATCCGCGAATCGATTTTGGAACATGGAATCAGAAACTCTCACTTATTGACTGTTGCGCCAACTGGATCCACTGGAACCATGGTAGGGGTTTCAACTGGATTAGAGCCTTATTTCTCATTCACATATTACCGTAGCGGACGCTTAGGTAAATTCATCGAAGTAAAAGCGGCGATTGTAGAAGAGTATTTGCAGGCTAATCCTGATGCTGATCCAAATCAATTGCCTGATTGGTTTATTTCTTCAATGGAATTAGCACCGGAAGCGCATGCGGACGTGCAATGTATCATTCAGCGCTGGATCGACAGTTCGATCTCTAAAACAGTTAACGCACCACGCGGCTATACAGTGGAACAAGTTGAAAGTGTGTATGAGAGATTGTATAAAGGCGGGGCGAAAGGCGGTACAGTATACGTCGACGGTAGCCGCGATGCACAAGTACTGACTCTGAAAGCGGAAGATAATATTCCGGATACAGAAGAAGTAGTTGAAGTGACAGATCAGCCGAAAGTTGTGCTCGTAAATACGATCCAAGCATTGCGTTCGACAAACGTCACGATCGGTTCAGAAGTGGGCGACACATGTCCAGTTTGCCGACAAGGTACAGTAGAAGAAATAGGTGGATGTAACACGTGTACCAATTGCCAAGCGCAATTGAAGTGCGGATTATAATTTAATACTAACGAAACCCCGAATGCTTATGCATTTGGGGTTTCGTGCTTTCATAGGTAAAATTTCACAATCTTCTTTTAGAAGTAAATGTAGTAGGAAAAAAAGTTAAATTATTCTAAAAGTCTATGTTGATATAATTTTCAAACTATTATATACTAGAAAAAATTGTTTGATTCATTATTAATCAATCAGACAAATATATTAAAAGACGGGAAAGTAGGGGTTGCATGCTGACATTTTTATCATCCATCGTCTTGCTAGTTATAGGTTATCTAACGTATTCAAAAGTGGTCGAAAAGGTATTTGTGATTGACGATGCAAGGAAAACGCCCGCCTATACACAGGCTGATGGGATGGATTACGTGCCGATGAGCTGGTGGAAAGGCTGGCTCATCCAATTACTGAACATCGCAGGTTTAGGTCCGATATTCGGGGCGATTGCAGGTGCGTTATATGGACCTGTTGCATTCATTTGGATTGTGTTCGGTAGTATTTTTGCAGGAGCTGTCCATGATTATTTTTCTGGAATGTTGTCACTGAAACACGGTGGTGCTCAATTCCCTAAAATTGTGGGAGAGTATTTAGGTGATATCGCCAGACGTTTCATCAATGTGATTTCAATTGTTTTAATGGTTCTTGTAGCGGCTGCCTTCACTGCGGGGCCGGCGCAACTTATTTCATCCATTACACCGCTCTCATTTATCGTGTCATTAATTATTATATTTGGTTACTTCGTGTTGGCAGCTATTTTGCCAATCAATAAAATTATAGGTCGTTTATACCCGGTGTTTGGAGTAGTGTTGATCGTTATGGCAGTTGGGATTGGTGGGGCTTTATTATTTGGACCTGAGAAAATCCCGAATTTAACTTTACAGAACTTACATCCTGGAGAGTTGCCAATTTGGCCGTTGTTAATGGTGACGATTTCTTGTGGAGCTATTTCTGGATTCCATTGTACACAAAGTCCAATTGTTTCTAGAACGATGAAAAAAGAGTCGGAGGGCCGGAAAGTATTTTATGGCGCAATGATTGCGGAAGGTATCATCGCAATGGTATGGGCTGCAGCGGGCATGACATTCTTTGGTGGTACGGCAGGATTACAAGGCGCTCTGGCTGCGGGTGGTCCAGCAGGTGCAGTAAATGAAATTTCGAGCACATTACTTGGTTCGTTTGGTGGAATGTTAGCTATTTTAGGTGTTATTATTTTACCGATTACAACAGGCGATACAGCTCTTCGTTCAGCACGTATGATTTTTACTGAAGCGACTTCCAAGTGGTTGAATCCCAATAAAAAGTGGGTGGTTTTGGCTACTACATTGCTATTAGGCGTACCGATGTTCTATCTATCGACAATCGACTACTCGTTCTTGTGGCGTTATGTTGGCGGTACGAATCAATTAGTAGCAGCGGTCATGCTTTGGACGGCAACATCTTTCTTAATCAGAGAAAAACGAGCCCATTGGATTGCGGGCATTCCTGCAATGTTCATGACCGCTGTTGTCGTGACGTACTGGATGTATGCTCCTGAAGGTCTGCATCTCGACTATGCCGTATCTGTAGGCACGGGAATTGCAGTTTCAGCTGCGATCGGTGTGTTTTACATACTGAAAGTCATTCAATCAAAACAAGTCCCGGCGATTGTAAGCGAACAATAGTGAAGAGGTCCTTAGCGAATGTGCTAAGGACCTTTTTACTGGTGTGCAAAATTTTGTAGAAAAGGTAAGAGCCTCGAATATGTAAAAACACATTCGAGGCTCTTTGTTTAATTTTATGACAGAAGAGGTTTCGGCTCATTGGTTTCTTCTGTTTCTGCTGCAACTTGAGGATGCAACACACCAACTCCATGTTGTTCCACATCTAATAATTTTTCGAAAGAAGCAATTGCAACTTCTACTTGCTTGTCGTCTGGCTCTTTTGTTGTTAGTAATTGCAACCAAAGCCCAGGGTAGCCTAGATAACGAAGTACCGGTACGTTGCGCACCGCATTCGTCAACTGTAATACTTCAAATGATATGCCGAGCACTACCGGAATTAACAAAATCCGATTGAGGACGCGTAACCAAAGTGGATCGGTTGGAACTAAGAAGTAGATGAACATTCCGACGATGACTGTGAACAAAATGAAACTGCTACCGCATCGATAATGCAATCGAGATTGCGACTGTACGTTTTCTACTGTCATTTCCATATTACTTTCGTAGTTATTGATGACTTTATGCTCTGCGCCATGATATTGGAAAACCCGCTTGATTAGCGGTGTCATAGAAATCAATCCAATATACGTCAGTAACAAGAAGAGTTTAAAGAAGCTTTCGATCATAATTTGTGCCGTTTTGCTAGGTGCTACCGATTGAAATAACTCCGCTAAGAAAACGGGAACGAGTGTAAAGACGAACTTACCAAAAATGAACGATAATACTCCGACTGCCGCCACTCCAAGAACCATTACTAGTTTCGACGTCTCTTCTTTTGCATGTTCTTCTTCTTCGCCAGGCATCACATCGTAGCGGTCACTTGCAAACGTCAAATGCTTAGAACCATTACCAGCCGATTCAATTAGCGCGACAATACCCCGAATGAAAGGGATTTTTTTTAATTTAGTGCGTATAGGATGTGATTCTCTCGGTACATGGTAGTATTCGATCGTATCATCTTTCCGGCGAATGGCTGTCACCGTATCCTTCTTTCCACCGAACATTACACCTTCTATAAGTGCTTGACCTCCGTATGCTGGAGGAGTTTTCTGTTGGCTCATAACATACCCACACTTTCTGTCGTAAGAAACGATATCCCCATTGTACTAAAAAAAGTGAAATTGCACCATTGAGATGTTTAAAAAAGTGTAAATTGCCCGACACTGGAATGGGAGGTATTGTCATGAAAATTACTTCAACACATTTCTGGACAGCTGTTATGGCTGCGGTACTATCTATAATTTCACTAAAATTCCTACACGTTTTTAAATTTATTAAATGGTCACCAATCGGCTGGACGAAAAAACTTCATATGCTTACGACTTTTCCCGGCTGGCTTAAGTGGGTGCTATTAGGAGTCATTTGTTTTTTGCTATTTTTTATCCTGTACTTTATTGCTCGTCTGACGTTTAAGATTCCACCCACTGTTTCTTCATTGATCGTCACAATTATCGTGATTATCTTCATTGAATGGATGATCCACGTCAAAGCAGATTTGACCATGACACAATTCATAAAAAAAATATCGATACCGTTTGCTTGTTTGTTCGCGATGATTTTCCGTTTCGTCATCGGAACTTCTGTTTACATGAAAAAAACAATAGGCTAGAACAGTATTAGTATGTCCCGCTTACTCATTGTGCTAAAATAGGGAAGAAAAATGAGTGGGGGGGATTAAATGGAACTGTTACTCTTAAATGGCCCAAACTTGAACAGGCTAGGCAAAAGAGAACCGGATATATACGGGGCAGAGACACTTGCAGATATTGAAAGTCGAATTCGGCGTTTAGCGAATGAATCAGATATCGCGTTGTCGTGTTTTCAATCCAATATAGAGGGTGAGCTCATTAACAAGATTCATGATGCAGGGGATCGAGAAATTGATGGCATCATCTTCAATCCAGGCGCATTTACACACTACAGCATTGCGCTTCGCGACGCAATCGCTTCTATTTCTGTTCCTGTAATTGAAGTCCACATCTCAAATATACATACTCGTGAAGAGTTCCGACACACGTCTGTCATTGCTCCTGTAGCGGCAGGACAATTATGCGGTTTTGGAACAGCGGGCTATGATCTTGCCTTCCAAGCGTTTTTGTTAAAACGAGAGGAGAGACTATCTTGAAAATAGAGCAATTAAGAAAATTATTGAAAGAACAGCAACTCGATGCATTAGTAATCACAAATCCGTACAATCGTCGCTACATGACAAACTTCACGGGATCTGCAGGGACTGCAATTGTTTCACAAGTTGATGCAGTATTCATTACAGATTTCCGTTATATGGAGCAAGCGAATGACCAACTAACAGGCTATCGCATTGTCCAGCATACGGGCACGATGATTCAAGAAGTTGCGAACCAAGTAAAAGAAATGAAGATTGATACACTAGGCTTCGAAAAAGAGGATCTGAGCTATAGTCAGTTTGAAGTGTATAACGAACATGTAAAAGCAAAACTAGTGCCTGTCGCTGGTTTAATAGAGAAACTACGTTTAATTAAGACCCCGGAAGAAATCGAAGTGTTAAAGCAAGCGGCAGCCATTGCGGATGCGGCATTCGTCTATATTTGTTCAGTCATCCAAGCAGGGAAAACGGAGTTGGAAATCGCCAATGAATTGGAGTTTTTCATGCGGAAACAAGGCGCGACTTCGTCTTCATTTGACATAATTGTTGCTTCTGGTGAAAGAGGGGCTTTACCACATGGGGTAGCATCTGATAAAGTGATTGAGACAGGTGATTTAGTTACAATGGATTACGGCGCCCTTTATAATGGGTATATATCTGATATTACGAGAACAGTTGCGATCGGTGAGCCTTCTGCTAAACTTCGTGAAATCTATGAAGTCACGTTACGCGCCCAAGAACTGGGTGTAGAAAAGATTAAGCCCGGCATGACAGGTATCGAAGCCGACGCAATTACACGCGACTACATCAAGTCCAAAGGGTATGGAGAGGCATTCGGTCATTCAACCGGTCATGGCATTGGCATGGAAGTTCACGAAGCACCAGCCTTATCATTCCGCTCCGAAACGGTGCTTGTACCGAATATGGCGGTAACAGTGGAACCAGGAATCTACCTTCCTGGTATTGGCGGAGTGCGGATCGAAGATGATATACTGATCACAGAAACAGGTAATGAACGTTTGACAAAGTCTACTAAAGAACTGCTTATTTTATAATCGGTTGAAAATGGAGGAATACGAATGATTTCAGTAAACGAATTTCGTACAGGATTAACAATTGAAGTTGATGGTGACATTTGGCGCGTAATGGATTTCCAACACGTAAAACCAGGTAAAGGGGCAGCGTTCGTTCGTTCGAAACTGCGTAATCTTCGCTCAGGAAACGTGAATGAAAAAACATTCCGTGCGGGAGAAAAAGTAGAAAAAGCACAAATTGACAACCGTAAAATGCAGTATTTATATGCTGACGGAGATATGCACGTATTCATGGATAACGAATCGTACGAGCAGATCGAACTATCTGATAAGCAACTTGAATATGAATTAAAGTTCTTGAAAGAGAACATGGAAGTTCACGTCATCACGTATAAAGAAGAAGTGCTTGGCGTTGAATTACCAATAACCGTTACGCTTGAAGTAGCGGAAACAGAGCCTGGAATAAAAGGTGACACAGCGAGTGGCGGTTCAAAGCCAGCTAAGATGGAAACTGGCGTCGTTGTTCAAGTACCATTCTTCGTTAACCAAGGTGATATGTTAATCATCAACACAGAAGAAGCAGAATACGTTTCCCGCGCATAAGTAAATATGTATCAAGGATGTCCCAGTGATGGGGCATCCTTTTTTTGCGTGGTAATGAATTCGGAAATTGAAGCGAAACGTAGAAAGTATAATAAGTAAATTAGAGAGTACGAGGGGATTAAAATAGCCCACTCACCAACAGTTGTGTGCAAATTATGAGACAACTAAAGGGAGCTTGCGACCTAGTTGCCTCACCGCGGGCCCATGAGAAAGCGTCCGCCTAGAGCGCAAATCCCCACACCGATACAAACTATTCCCTATCTTTTTCAATCCGCAATGTCCGTGATACTTTGATACTTTTGCATATTTAAGAAGCTTGCTTCATAGAGTGGACTATGGAGGAGGCGTAGCGGGATGGAACTGAATGATTTATTGCGCATCGCCGGCGTTGGATTGGTGATTGGGGTACTTCACGTGTTTTTCGAGCAAACAGGCAAGAAGGAGTTCTCATTTTTCCTATTTTTCTTAGCATATCTGTACATCTCGATTGAGCTGCTGATGTTCCTCAGAATATTCTTTACGGAGATCACGGAATTCTTTAGCTGGCTATCCATGGCGATGTAAATGGCGATTCTCTTTCAATTATTTGTCGTGTATCTCTTGCTGCTTTTGCTTTCATTTGCTGCACCTGCCCTGCGTCCCATTCTTCATACCGCGCTATTCTTACTGGTCACAGTGTATGTATTATTTACGGTCCTTGTACCTTTCGGATCGACATTGTTGGAGTTGACGAAGAAGTTACCGTCGCCTTACGCAACGCTACTAGTGGTCAGTGCGGGTCTGTATTATGTAGCGGAGGTTCTGTCGCTTCAGATGAAAGATGAGGGGTACGGGGCATTCGGGCAGTTGTTTCAGACCAGCATGAAAGTAGTCATCATGACATTGTGGTTGCCGTATATCACGCAATTGATCGAGACGATCCACACGTTCATTCCCTGGTGAACGAATCCTAACAAAAATGAATGGACGAGACATCTATGCTGAATTTTCTGCAGGAAAGTATCGCGGGTATCATCGGACCATTTTTCTTGTTGCTCATCATGTTGCTTATCGCTTCTCTTGTCGATTTCTTTCTTCCGGCGTTTCAAAAGTGGACGAGGTTTCTGTTACTGATCCTTATTTTAGTATTGCTGATTGAGCCGGCTAGGGAAAGTTTCGAGCAAATCCAAGTCATCACGCACACGATTGCTTCATTATTCCTTGGAATGTATCCACTAATGGCTGCGATGATTTTGGCATCCGGTGCCACGTTCGGCGTCTTGAATTTCCAACCCGCTATGCTGTTATTTGCGCAAGGGGCTGTCGTGTTTGCGGATAAGTTCCTGTTGCCGGTGTTATTAACGGCGCTGTTGTTCGATATCTTTACGCGATTGGTGCCGGAAATTGCCTTCACGCGGATGGCGGATTTATTGCGTACGTCATTGCTTGCGTTTGTTTCTGCCATGGTTGCAGCGTATTCCATTTTTATTACAGCGGGTGGCGCGTTGTCTTGGACGATGAACGGCGCTTTGAACGAGCCGTTAAAAGAGCTGATCAAGAATAATATTCCTGTCATCGGTTCATTATTGACGGATACGCTTGGATCAATTGGTCGTTATTCTTCCGGTGCCACGGCTTATATGAGTATTTGGCTGCTCGTATCAATCTGGACGATCGCGCTATTGCCGGCAGTTAGGATTCTTTGTATGGCCTTTTTATTTAGATGGACAGCGGCAATCATTGAACCATTTTCGCAAAAAGAAGTGTGCGGTTTACTGGATGATATCGGTCGTACGTTGTTTGTTTTATGCGCCATTTCATTTTTGCTGACATTCGCTTTCATCTATACAACGATTTTCATTGTGACGTTCATTAAACTGATGACGTTCGGGAAATGAGGCGAGTGTATGGAAGTATTTTTAGTAGGGTTAGCAAACTTGGTAGTCCTAGTCTTAATTATTCAGTTACTGGCGGGGCGTGAAATGGAAAGAATGATCATTCCTTTGTGTAAAGTGGCAATCGGCATTTGGATTTTGCAATATATTCTACAATTCGCAAGTCATAAGTTACTGTGACGCTACATATTATGCAACTGTAGAATTCATTTTAGTCAATTCACGTTGAGATGGTGATGGAACTTGGAAAAGACCACAGGGAAACCCCGATTGATCATGATCGGTTTGATGGTTATGGTGTGTAGCGTTTTATACATCACCAGTACGGCGAATGTAGGAGGGGAGAAACAGAAAAAAGAAGAGAAGCGCATGCTGTCAACACTTGAAGAAACACTTGAACAAATGGAAGGGTTAGGGGATGTGAAAGTTTATTTTCATTACGATGAAAAAGAAGAAGAGAGTCCGTTAGCAAATTATTTCTCCGCCACGTCCGCTGTGAAAAGCCAATCACCTTTGCAAGGGTTGCTCGTCGTAGCGGAAGGGGCAGAAAATCCGGCTATACGAAACGGACTTTCACAACTCCTAGCCAACGTCCTACAATTGCCTGAACATCGTATCGTCATCGTGGAAATGAAGAAAAGGGGGAATCAACATGAAAGCCAATAAACGAACAGTTTGGTTTTTAACATTACTCAGTCTAGTCGCAGTGATTTCAATCTACTACGTGAAGAAGGAAGCACCGATGCCATTTGATGGAATTGCGATCTTCACGAAAGAAACAAAGGACGCAACGAATCTACTTGAAAAGGAAGGCAAGTCGGAGGAAGTGAAACCGGTCTTCGCTGAATCGTATATTTTCCAGGATATGCGCATGGAAGTACGAAATGAACGCAGTGAGACAGTGCAACAGTTGACAGAGAAAATGACATCTTCTGATTTTACTGCTGAAGAGAAAAATGAAATTTTTAACGAAATTGCTGAGTTACGAAAAGTCAGTTCGACAGAAGCGTTGATGGAGATGCAAATCGCAGCACTTGGCTATCCAGAAGTGTTTGTACGTGGAGATGGGGATCGAGTCAACGTAACGGTGTTATCGAATGAAAGCCACTCACCGAAAATGGCGGATGAAATTACACAGTATGTCATGTCGAGTTGGGATGGCGCGCAAACTGTCAAAGTCGATTTTGCAGAAGCAAAAGAATAACAACAAAAGGAAGTCCATGTGGCTTCCTTTTTTACATAGAAAAACTAAACTTTTGAAATAGGTGCAGCGTGTAATGTGAATTTCACGCTTATAGGTAAACCTATTAAAGGTATGGGATAACACATCGTCGTTTTTTCAAATAAATTGTCACAAAATTTGCAACTAGTGGGCATTTTTCAAGAATAATAGAATAATTTGTGTCTTTGCTATTCCATATTTACTGTAAAACGACTATCATAGTATACGATAGCAAGAAAATTTAGTTAGGAGAATCAGATATGTTGAAAATCCAAGAAATCCGAGAAATTATTAAGCTTATCGATCAATCATCCATCCAGAAGTTCTCATTAGAATCAGATGGAGGGAAGATTAAACTAGAGAAAAATGATGGACAAGCCGTGACAACGGTTACAGAAGCACCGCAAACACCACAAGCAGCGCCGGCTCCAGTCCAAGCTCCAGTAGCGCCTGTTGCGGTAACACCAGCACCAGCACCAGAAGCACAAGCAGCGCCAGTAGCTGAAGTAGCAACTGACGAAACACTACACAAAATCACTTCCCCTATGGTTGGGACATACTATCAGGCTTCGTCGCCAGACGCAGAAGCGTACGTTAAAACTGGTGATAAAGTAACGGCTGAATCCATCGTTTGTATCGTAGAAGCAATGAAATTATTCAACGAAATTGAATCAGAAGTAAATGGTGAAATCGTTGAAATCTTAGTGCAAGACGGTCAACTTGTGGAATACGGACAGCCTTTATTCCTTGTTAGAGAAAACTAAGGGGGAGTAACCAATGAAAAAAGTATTAATTGCAAACCGTGGAGAAATTGCTGTGCGCATTATTCGTGCATGCAAAGAAATGGGTATTAAAACAGTAGCGGTCTATTCTGAAGCAGATGCAGAGGCGTTACATGTGCAACTAGCAGATGAATCAGTTTGCATCGGTCCACGTCTATCGACAGACAGTTATCTGAACTTCTCAAACGTCATCAGTGCCGCGAAAGCAACTGACTGTGACGGGATCCATCCTGGTTATGGTTTCCTTGCAGAGAACGCGAGCTTCGCTGAACTTTGTGAAGAAGTAAATATCGAATTCATCGGACCCACAGCGGCGGCTATTTCTAAAATGGGTACAAAAGATGTTGCGCGTAATACAATGGCATCTGCAGGAGTTCCAATCGTTCCTGGTTCTGACGGCATTGTGGATGACGCAGATCATGCACTCGAAATTGCAAAAGAACTTGGGTTCCCGGTTATCATCAAAGCAACAGCTGGTGGTGGCGGTAAAGGAATTCGTGTAGCACGTGATGAAGATGAGCTAGTAAAAGGTGTTAAAATCACACAAAAAGAAGCTGCTGCGGCATTCGGTAACCCGGGCGTGTATATTGAGAAGTATATCGAAGTATTCCGTCACGTAGAAGTTCAAGTGCTAGCGGATAAATACGGTAACACGGTTCACTTAGGTGAGCGTGATTGTTCTATTCAACGCCGTATGCAAAAACTGGTTGAGGAAGCTCCATCTCCTGCATTGACTCCTGAACTACGCGCAGAAATGGGTGAAGCGGCTGTAAAAGCAGCTCAAGCGTGTAACTATCGCGGTGCAGGTACTGTAGAATTTATTTTTGATCATATCAATCAAAAATTCTATTTCATGGAAATGAATACACGAATTCAAGTTGAACACCCTGTAACAGAAATGATCACAGGAATTGACTTAATTCAACAACAGCTAAAAGTAGCTGCAGGCGAAGAATTAGCGTTTAAACAAGAGGATATTCAGTTCAATGGTTGGTCTATTGAGTGTCGGATCAACGCAGAAAACCCTGAAAAGAATTTCATGCCTTCACCCGGCAAAGTAACTATGTATCTACCGCCAGGCGGCTTTGGTGTACGTGTTGACTCAGCAGTGTACCCAGGCTATACGATTCCACCGTTTTACGATTCGATGGTCGCAAAGCTGATCGTTCATGCGGATACGCGTGAGCAAGCGGTCGCTCGGATGAAACGTGCATTAGACGAGTTCGTAGTCGAAGGCGTCCATACAACGATTCCTTTCCACGCGAACTTAATGAATGACGAAATATTCCAGTCTGGAGATTTTGATACAAAGTTCTTAGAAAAGTACGACGTCATGAAATAATTGGAGGAGAAGTGTAATGGCTGATAAAACAAATGCATCGTTTGTCGGAATGACACCGTCTGGAGATGTCGCACTCGGACGAGTTCAACTGGCACCTGAAGTACTCGAAGTCATCATTGGTATCGCCACGTCAGAAGTACACGGAGTGATTGCTACCCAAGGGAACTTCGCATCAGGTGTTGCGGAGAAATTGGGAAAAGTGATGTACGGAAAAGGTGTAAAAACCGAATGGGCAGACGAAGGATTGAAAATCGATGTGTATTGCATTATCGAGTATGGCCATTCCATTCCTACGATTGCAGCGAAAATTCAAAATGAAATTCGCCAAGCGATTTTGAATATGACTTCGCTTCAAACGCATGAAGTGAATGTCCACATAACTGGCATTCATTTCGAAGACTGAACAGGACTTAGCGAATGACATTATAGCCGAAGACCCGCCTACTAATAGGTGGGTCTTCGGTTTTTTGTAGTGGAAATGAATTTGAGAGTGGTGTTGGATTTTATTTTGAGATATAGGTTAAGATGAATTCGGATGCGGTGGGTAATGAGCGGATACAGGTAGTGATAGAGCGCTTGACGTAAAGTTATGAGCGGGTGCGGGCTTTGATAGAGCGGTTGGAAGAGGGCATAGAGCGGATTCGCATGGACTATGAGCGCTTAGACGGATTTATGAGCGAAACGGACATTGCCTTCACCAGTTATTAACAATTTACACTACAATAAAAAAGTGATTGACAGTGCAAAAGTCTATAAGAAAGTGTTCTTCTAAAACATGGATAACGATGCTTCCAACTTTATCAACTACCCCTTGTTTAAATATTTATGAACTTATTGATCGAAAATGCAAACTGATGACATAAAATCGCCGGATTCCACTAGTTGTTTTCCTGCGTTTTGTGCTATCATTAGGTTTTGAAGATGAGCGGTAGAGGAGATAACAATTATGAAACGACGAGAAGCACGTGAAAAAGCAATTCAAACACTGTTTCAGCTGGACAATAGTGAGATGAATGTGGACGAAGCGATCGGTTATATTGTGGAAGCACCACTGGATTCATTCTATGAACAACTAGTTCGAGGCACAGCGGAACACCTGACAGAAATCGACAGTGAAATCACAAATAAATTGGAAAACTGGACCATCGACAGATTGCCAAAGATCGAAAGAACAGTATTGCGATTGGCTGTCTATGAACTCCTTCATAACGAAGAAGTTCCGAATCGGGTCATCATGAACGAAGCGATTGAGCTATGTAAGACGTTTGGTGACGAAAAGTCAGGTCGGTTTGTTAATGGAGTACTTTCTAAATTCCAATAACCGAAATCGTCTCTACTAGTAGCAAGTTTGAGCTCGATAAACTTTCATTACAAATAAAAAAAGTTTGGTGGGAAAATCATGTCTAGTAAAAAGATTGATGGCAAAGCAATAGGACAGGAAATCCGGAATGAATTAAAAGAAGAAGTTGCTTCTTTAGTCGCACAAGGAGTTCAACCTGGACTGGCTGTTATTTTAGTTGGAGAAAATCCAGCATCTGAGACGTATGTGAAAAACAAAGAGAAGTCCAGCAAGGAAGCGGGGATGAAATCTGTGCTTACCAAATTGCCGGAAACAGTATCGGAAGAAGATCTTCTAGCTGAAGTGGAGAAACTCAATGAAGACGATACGATCGATGGTATTTTGGTGCAATTGCCTTTGCCAAAACATATTGATGAAAACAAAGTCATCCGCGCGATTAGCCCTGAGAAAGACGTCGATGGATTCCATCCGATGAATGTCGGGAAAATGTTGATCGGTCAAGAAACTTTCTTGCCATGTACACCATACGGTATCATGCAGTTGCTTGAACGTTCCAACGTAGATATCGCAGGCAAACACGCAGTGATTATCGGTAGAAGTAATATCGTAGGAAAACCGATGGGGCAACTTCTTTTGCAAAAAGATGCAACGGTAACGTATTGTCATTCCCGTACGAAAGATTTGAAGAAATTCACGCAACAAGCGGATATTTTAATCGTCGCAATTGGTATAGCTAAATTCATCACAGGGGATTACATCAAAGAAGGCGCAGTAGTTATTGATGTCGGTATGAACCGTGATGAAAACGGGAAGCTATGTGGAGACGTTGATTATGAATCAGCGGAGAAGCAAGCTAGTGCTATCACCCCGGTGCCAGGTGGAGTAGGTCCCATGACGATTACGATGTTATTGAAAAATACCGTCGAAAGTGCGGAGAAAAAATTAAAAGCACGTACGGAAAATAAGTAATTCTAAACGAGAGACGCTCATCATGAGCGCCTCTCTATACATAAAAGGGCAGGTGATGGAAACATGTCCAATCCAACTTTTTTAACCGTTCAAGCGCTAACGAAATATGTCAAACGAAAATTTGATGCAGATCCACATTTACGAAACGTTTATGTAAAAGGGGAATTGTCGAACGTTAAGCTGCATCCGTCGGGACATATTTATTTTACATTGAAAGACGATAAAACGAGAATTCAGGCGGCCATGTTCCGTTCCCGTTCCAATACACTTCAATTTAAGCCTGAAAATGGTATGAATGTACTGATCACAGGGGATGTGACGGTGTTTGAAACGGCAGGATCGTACCAGCTTTATGTACAAACAATGGAGCCGGACGGTATCGGGGCGCTGTATCTAGCTTTTGAACAGTTGAAAAAGAAGCTTCAGCAAGAAGGATTGTTTGAAGAAAGATTCAAGCAATCTATTCCGCAAGTACCTCAACGAATCGGCCTGATTACAGCCGAATCGGGTGCCGCGCTGCGTGATATGTACTCTACGATCAACAGACGATTTCCAATGGCAGAGATGTATCTTTTCCCGGCTCTCGTACAAGGTCGCACAGCAGTTCCTTCGATTGTCAAAGCGATTGAACAAGCGAACCATATGGCGAATGTCGATGTATTGATAGTGGGTCGAGGCGGAGGTTCCATTGAAGATCTGTGGGCATTTAATGAAGAAGACGTAGCACGTGCTATTTTCTCAAGTCGGATTCCGATCATCAGTGCAGTCGGACATGAAACCGATACGACAATTGCAGATTTTGTGGCGGATTTACGTGCACCGACTCCGACGGCAGCAGCAGAAATGGCTGTGCCGGATCAGCTTCAATTATTCCAACACTTGAAAAATCAGCAACGTTCGATTTATCTGGCGGTCCAGACCGTAATTAAACAGTTGAACAAGCGTTTAGAAACAGCTCAAGCTGCCTATCCGCTACAATATCCGGAAAGGTTATATCGGCCTTTCATCGAGAAGCTCGACAACCTCGAAGATCGTCTGCAACGTAGCAGTGAGGCAGTCGTTCAGGGAAAACGGATGAACTACGATCGCCTATTTGCAGGTTTTCAGTACTACACACCGATTCGACGCATCCAGCTCGAACAGCAACAGACGAAGCAATTGGAAATGCGTTTAAATCGTGCTGCAGAACACACTATTCAACAGCGGCAGCAACATTTTGTGGCACTGATGCGCATGATGCAAGCCTTGAATCCGTTACAAGTAATGGAAAGAGGTTTTTCAATCGGTTATAAAAATCATGAAGTCATTAAATCGATCAAAGATGTAGCGAACGGAGATCACGTGACGCTTCAACTAGCGGACGGATCTATTTCCACTATAGTAGAAGAAATCATTCCAAAGGAGGTCGAGTAAGAATGGCAGAAGATAAAAATATGCAATTCGAGCAAGCAATGCACCAATTAGAAGAAATTGTACAGAAGTTGGAGGCTGGTGAAGCGCCTTTGGATGATACAATCACGTTGTATAAACAAGGAATGGAGCTCTCAGCTTATTGCCAGAAGAAATTGCAAAATGCAGAAAAACAATTGATTCGGATGATTGACCAAGAAGGTAACGAATCCCAATTTGATCCAACGGTAGGTGAGCCGAATGAATGAAAAACTACAAGCATTTGTCGATGAAATGATTCCTGAAATTGAACGCGAATTGACGAACCAACTAGCGAAGTCTGACATTCCTGACGTTTTACACGAATCCATGATGTATTCCGTAGAAGCAGGGGGCAAACGAATTCGTCCGTTATTAGTTATGGCTGTTTTATTTGATATGAAAAAGGATTCGGTTGATGCAGTAAAAGTGGCGTCATCTGTTGAATTGATACATACATATTCATTGATCCATGACGATTTACCGTGCATGGATAATGATGATTTTAGACGAGGAAAACCTACTAATCATAAAGTGTACGGTGAGGATGTAGCGACGCTTTCGGGAGATGCGATGCAGGCGATGGCATTTCAAGCGCTTGCAGATCTTCGGGAGACACCACCCGCGGCAGCTATTGAACTTGTCGGATTATTGGCGAAGGCTTCTGGCGCACAAGGGATGGTCAAGGGACAAGTACTCGATATGAAAGGCGAACAGCAATTATTGCCTTTAGCAGAATTGGAAGAAGTCCATATTCATAAAACGGGGGCATTACTCTCATACTGTATTGAAGCAGGTGCTGTGTTAGCACAGGCTACTGATGAGCAGCGAGAGCAACTCCGCCGATTCTCCCACAATATTGGCTTGGCGTTCCAAATCCAAGATGATATTTTGGATGTGACAGCAACTACTGAACAGCTAGGCAAGACCGCGAACAGTGATACTTCAAGCGAAAAGTCGACGTATCCTTCATTGCTAGGGTTAGATGGGGCTCGTGAGCAATTAAAAGCACGACATGAAGAAGCTTTACATGCGTTGCAGTCCATCGGCTTAGGGGAGTCTATGTTGCAATTGTTAGCAGATTACATTATTGAGCGAAATATGTAATTTGGAACCGTTATATTTGTGTCGCACGTTGTTACTGTTATAATGTAGAAAACAAACAGCAACTACTTGGGCTAATGAACAAGAAATAGTGCGAACGTGCAAATAGAAAGACCTACT
Organism: Sporosarcina sp. P25; assembly: GCF_002743235.1. Taxonomy (NCBI): domain Bacteria; kingdom Bacillati; phylum Bacillota; class Bacilli; order Caryophanales; family Caryophanaceae; genus Sporosarcina; species Sporosarcina sp. P25. The sequence goes on along the minus strand of NZ_PDYV01000011.1, from coordinate 38,553 downwards.
TACTTGATGAAGGTGTGTGATCATGATGGATCTAACAAAGATTACCAATCCATCTTTTATAAAAGAGCTCGATAAAGAACAGTTAGAATCACTGGCGGCAGATATTCGTCATTTTCTAATTGAAAATTTATCGGTTACTGGCGGGCATATCGGACCGAATCTGGGTGTTGTCGAATTGACGATTGCGTTGCATAAAATTTTCGACAGTCCAACCGACAAATTTTTATGGGATGTAGGACATCAGTCATATGTCCATAAAATTCTTACAGGCCGAGCTGGCGAGTTTGATACTCTTAGAAAATATAAAGGATTGAGCGGATTTCCGAAGATGGCGGAGAGCATACACGATGTATGGGAAACCGGCCATAGTTCGACATCTTTGTCAGCGGCTATGGGAATGGCTGTTGCGCGAGATATTAAAAAAGAAAAAAGTTTTGTCATTCCGATCATTGGCGATGGTGCGTTGACGGGCGGTATGGCACTAGAGGCATTGAACCATATCGGACATGAGAAGACGAATCTGACAGTCATTCTAAATGACAATGAAATGTCTATTGCACCAAATGTTGGGGCATTGCACTCGATTCTCGGGAAATTACGTACAGCTGGCAAGTACAATAACGTAAAAGATGAACTGGAATTCATTTTGCGTAAAATTCCAGCTGTAGGCGGTAGAGTCGCAACAGCTGCCGAACGTGTCAAAGACAGTTTGAAATATTTAGTAGTAAACGGGGTCTTCTTTGAGGAACTTGGATTTACGTATTTAGGACCGGTTGACGGCCATGACTTTGTAGAATTGGAGCGTTCTCTTCAATATGCGAAGAAAATGGAAGGGCCGGTACTACTTCATGTGATTACGAAAAAAGGAAAAGGCTATAGCCCTGCGGAGTTAGATAAAATCGGTACATGGCATGGTACAGGACCTTATAAGATTGAAACTGGAGATTTTGTGAAATCCCCTGTAGATGGCCCTGCTTGGAGTGCTTTGGTTTCTGAAACGGTACGCAAGCTTGCGCGAGAGGATCGACGTATTGTCGCGATCACACCTGCTATGCCTGTAGGGTCGAAACTTGAATCATTTGCAGCGGAATTCCCAGATCGTTTCTTCGATGTTGGAATTGCGGAACAACATGCGACCACTATGGCTGCGGGACTTGCAGCAACTGGAATGAAACCATTCCTTGCAATTTATTCGACATTCTTGCAACGTGCATACGATCAGATGTTGCATGATATTACGCGACAGAAGCTCAATGTCTTTATCGGCATTGACCGTTCAGGACTTGTAGGAGCAGATGGAGAAACACATCATGGTGTATTTGATATCGCATTCCTGCGTCATTTGCCGAACTTAGTCATTATGATGCCGAAAGATGAGAATGAAGGCCAACATATGGTGAAGACAGCCATCGATTATGATGAAGGTCCGATTGCACTTCGATTCCCACGTGGCAATGGCTATGGCGTTCCAATGGACGAAGCGCTTCATACGATTCCGATCGGTACATGGGAAGTATTGCAAGAAGGTGAAGATGCAACGATTTTGACGTTCGGGACGACGATTCCCATGGCATTTTCGGCTGCTGAACAATTGAAATCACAAGGCAAAAATGTCGCGATTGTCAATGCGCGTTTCATTAAACCGATGGATACGAATTTATTGGATGAGCTATTTGCTAAAGGTAAACCGATTATTACGATCGAAGAAGCTGTTCTTGCAGGAGGCTTCGGCAGTGGAGTATTGGAGTATGCAGAACAAGTAGGTCATACGGGCACGATTTTCGAAAGAATCGGTATTCCGGATGAATTCATTGAACACGGTAGTGTCGATAAACTACTTGTCGAAATCCATATGACACCTGATCACGTGGCGGAAGTGACAGCAGCGGCTATTCAGCAAGCGGCAGAAAGAGCGAAAGTATGAGTACATCTGTGAAAAAAGAAAGAGTGGATTTGTTGCTGGTAGAGCGTGGATTGACTGAATCCCGTGAACAAGCAAAACGATCCATCATGGCGGGGCTTGTTTACTCCGATACTGCAAGAATTGAAAAGGCAGGAGAAAAAATTGCAGTAGATGCCCCATTGACTGTAAAAGGCCCTGCGATTAAATATGTAAGTCGTGGTGGCTTGAAACTGGAAAAGGCGTTAGGGTCTTTTCCTATTTCTGTGAAAGAAAAGATTGTTCTAGATATTGGCGCTTCGACGGGTGGCTTTACGGATTGTGCATTGCAAAACGGCGCGAAACATTGCTACGCATTGGATGTTGGCTATAATCAACTCGCTTGGAAAATTCGTCAGCATGAACAAGTGACCGTGATGGAGCGACAGAATTTCCGTCATGCGACTGTCGATTTGTTTACTGAAGGATTACCGGAAGTCGCTACGATCGACGTTTCATTCATCTCGTTAGCGTTGATTTTACCCGCATTAAAAAACATCATCGTACCGGGTGGTCAAGTGGTGGCGCTAGTGAAGCCTCAATTTGAAGCGGGAAAAGATAAAGTCGGTAAAAAAGGTATTGTTCGAGATCCAGCAATACATCTAGAAGTGTTGGAAAAAATCGCTGCGATGGCAGTGGCGGAAGGATTTTCCGTTAAAGGTGCTACGTACTCGCCTGTTACAGGTGGAGAAGGCAATATTGAGTTCTTGTATTACTTAGTAGCTGAAGACGGAGCGATCACTGATTTTACAACGGAAGATTTCAAGCAATTAGTCAAACAGGCACATACTGATTTAACATAACGCGCAATGAGTTGCGCGTTTTTTAGATGATTAGTATAATTTTGTTTATGGACTCAACAGAATCGGAGTGAATAAAATTGAATAAAGGACAACGACATCTACGAATTAGAGAGATCATTACGAATAGTGAAATAGAAACACAAGATCAGCTGGTCGAAAGTTTGAAAGCTGCTGGGGCCGATGTCACGCAAGCAACGGTTTCGCGTGATATTAAAGAAATGCACTTGATTAAAGTACCTTCACCTTCAGGTAATTATAAATACAGTCTCCCTCCTATTCATCGCTATAATACGGAAGAAAAATTGAAGCGGATGTTAGAAGATGCGTTCGTTGGCATCGATAGTGCCAGTCATTTTATTATGTTGAAAACGCTTCCCGGTAATGCGCAAGCGGTTGGATCACTAGTTGACAACTTGGACTGGGATGAAATGCTTGGAACGATTTGTGGTGACGATACATGTTTGATCATTTGTCGTGAAGAATCTCAAACAGAATACGTAAAAGATAAATTATTATCAATGCTATAAGCGAGGTGAGGATTTCTTTGTTAAGCGAACTTTCTATTAAAAACTTTGCTATTATTGAACAACTTGAAATCGCGTTTGACGATGGTCTAACGGTGCTGACTGGCGAAACGGGTGCTGGGAAGTCCATTATTATTGATGCTGTCCAGCTACTTGCTGGCGGCCGTGGTTCACAGGAATTCATTCGCCACGGTGCGAAAAAAGCTGAGCTTCAGGGGCTTTTCACGATCGATAAAAATATTGAAAATGTGATGGGGAAGTTGACTGAATTTGGCATTGATACAGAAGAAGGTATTGTGATTTTACGCCGGGATATTAGTGCCAGCGGGAAATCCGTTTGTCGCGTCAATGGTAAACTCGTAACAATTGCTATATTGCGTGAGATCGGCGCATTGCTGATCGATATCCATGGACAACACGAAAACCAAGAATTAATGAATGAAAAGCGTCATATTCATTTGCTCGATTTCTTTATTGGTGAGCCGATTGAACGTGCGATGGCAACATATACCGAGTTATATGATAAATATAAAAAACTCCAGCAACTCATTGCGGCTAAAACGCAAGATGAACAGCAAATTGCGCAGAAAATCGATTTGTACAAATTCCAATTAGAAGAAATCGATGCAGCGAATTTACGGATCGGTGAAGAAGAGGAATTGGAGTCTGAACTTGTAAAGCTGCAGCATTTTAATCGGTTATTTGATCGCTTGAATACTTCATATGAAGCATTGTCTTTAGAGTCGCATGGACTCGATTGGGTTGGTAATTCGATGAGTGATCTCGAAGAAGCAGCTTCGATCGATGAAGATCTTAAAACGATGTCTGAAACAGTTAATTCTTCGTTTTACGCGCTTCAAGACGTTTCACATGATTTAAAAAGGATGATTGATGGTATGGAATTCCAGCCAGATCGTTTGGAATTTGTCGAGGATCGATTAGCCTTGTTTTTAACATTGAAGCGAAAGTATGGGAAATCACTAGAAGATATTTTGATTTATCGCGATAAAATTGCTGACGCACTTGATCAATTGGTCAATCGTGACGAAAGATTGCATCAAAACCAAGAATTATTGGCACAATACGTAGAAGACCTTGAAATAGAAGCAAATGAATTATCAATTATCCGAAAAAAAGCGGCTCTTTCTCTTGAAAAAGGAATTGAAGAGCAGTTGAAGCAGTTGTACATGGAAAAGGCCACCTTCAAAGTGCAAATTCACCAAAAGCAACCTCGTCAATTCGATGCCAACGGATTTGATGAAGTGGTATTTATGATTTCCACAAACTTGGGTGAACCGCTTAAACCTTTAGTACGAGTGGCGTCTGGTGGCGAATTATCTCGAATGATGCTGGCACTAAAAACGATTTTTTCTCAACATCAAGGTGTCACATCGATTATTTTCGATGAAGTCGATACCGGAGTTAGTGGGCGCGTAGCACAGTCTATTGCGGAAAAAATTTCTATGATCTCCAGCCACTCTCAAGTACTATGTATTTCGCATTTACCTCAAGTGGCCGCAATGGCAGATCATCATTACCTCATCAAAAAAGAAGTGCATGATGGCCGTACAACTACGGCGATTCATGATGTGATGAAAACAGAACGTACGGAAGAATTATCACGCATGCTTTCGGGTGCAGAAATTACGACGTTGACTCTTCAGCATGCTGAAGAACTTTTGGTTTTAGCCGATCAACGCAAAAAGGAATTCCGTAAATAAAGTATGAATTCACAACGTTTTCCATGGGAAAGGGTACTGTTTATTTTACCCTTTCATACTTTCTCTTCGAAAGGACATACCAAAGGTATCTTTCGTTGAGGAGGTGAAACATGGGATGGAATAAATCTTTCAAGACGCTTTTAGCACTCGTCCTGATGCTCTGCCTTGTGCCTGGAATATCATTAGCAAATGAAGAAACGCTCATTCCGATGGGTGACTCCATTGGAATACAAATGGATTTAAGTGGTATTTATGTAACGAGTGACGTCAAGGTAGGTCAGCAGGAATGGTTAAAAAAAGGTGATATAATTCGCCAGTTGAACGGTGCGGATACGAAGCAACTCGTTCAATTCGAACGGGCTTTGCAAAAAGACAGCGCTACGATGATACTTGACGTTTTGCGTAATGGGAAGCAAGAAACCATTGAAGCAGATAAGTCGCTCATTAAGCGCGTCACGCCCTTTCTGAAGGATCGAACGGAAGGTACTGGGACTTTGACATATGTCGACCCGGAAAGTGGCACGTATGGTGCGTTAGGGCATCAAATTATTGATAGTACGTTACAATCTGCTCCATCTTTTGAAAAAGGCGCGATTTATTTATCTGAAATCAGCCAGATCAAGAAGAGTTCTCCAGGGATTCCGGGTTATAAAATCTCCTCTATTATTGATCAGAATAAATTTCTTGGAAATATTCAAATCAATAATGTGTATGGAATATTTGGTCATTGGAAAAACGCTTATAATAAAGTGTTGGCCGAACCGCTCGAAATTATGCAGCCGTTTGAATTGATGATCGGACCTGCAGAAATTTATACTACAGTGGAAGGGTCCACTGTAGAGAAATTCACCATCCAAATTACGAAGATAGAAGAAGAACAATTCCACATCCTATTGACTGACCAGAAACTGCTGAGTAAGACGGGCGGGATCCTACAAGGTATGAGTGGTAGTCCTGTGATCCAGAATGGCAAGTTCGTCGGTGCTATCACGCATATGTTCGTGGATGAGCCGGAAAAAGGGGCCGCGCTTTTCCTAAAGACGATGAGAACGAATGAGAAGTGAAAAAGCAGCCTGTGTAAAGTGCACAGGCTGCTTTTTCGTATAGGTGTTCGATACAAAGAAAAGGGAATAAAGTCGAAATAGGTAGAAAGCATCGTTCAGAAGTATCATTTTGCGTGAATCTTTAAGTAAATGTAGAAATCACCAAATATATGACTTACGATAATAGGAGAGAAACAGCGGGAGAAAGAAATCGATGTCCGATCTTAAATCAGGGGGAATGTGTAATGGAAAATGTAAAAGTAGCAATAGTTGACGATAATAAAGAACTAGTGAAAACGATGGTGTCATATTTTGAGAAGCACGATGAAATAGAAGTGATTTGGACAGCGAATAATGGGCAAGTGTGCTTGACGATGTTAGAAGAAGAGCGTCCAGATATTTTATTGTTGGATATTATTATGCCGCATCTTGATGGTATTGGAGTATTAGAGACGCTGAATGAAACGAATAATATGGGGAATATGCAAATCATGATGTTGACGGCTTTTGGACAGGAAAACGTTATGTCGCAAGCCGCAAACCTTGGCGCTTCGTACTTCATGTTGAAGCCATTTGAATTTGACCGCTTGATCGGGCAAATCTTTAAAGCAGCCGGAAAACCAAAAAATACGGCGCCTTCTTTTGTCGTGCAGGAGTCAGCCCAACAGACAGGCGTTGTTACTCAAAAAGTACTTGATACGGCAATTACATCGATGATCAAAGAAATCGGCGTGCCTGCTCATATTAAAGGCTATGCGTTTTTACGCGAAGGAATTCAGATGGTCTATAGTGATGTAGAGTTGCTTGGATCGGTTACGAAGATTCTGTATCCGGATATTGCGAAAAAGTATAATACCACTCCATCCCGTGTGGAACGTGCAATTCGCCATGCGATCGAGGTGGCGTGGAACCGTGGGAATTACGATTTGATTTCGAAGACGTTCGGCTATACAGTCCATCATCTAAAAAGCAAGCCGACGAATAGCGAGTTCATCGCCATGATCGCGGACAAGATCCGTTTAGAGCATATGGTGAGCTGATTGACGTGATAAAAGGATAAAGAGTGTATGCAAACCAACTAATCGGGTGTATTAGTTGGTTTTCGTTTGTACATAGGTAAAGTAGGATACGTTAAGGAGCACGGTCTTGGCGGACGCGTTCTGGTTGTTTCGTTTATTAGTTGGAAAAGTGAATAATGTGAATGCTAATTCATTTGCGCTCATTAATTCGTGTAAGTGATCATACTTTTTCTGCCACCGCTCTTAACTTCCCGTAAGCGCTCATACTTCATTGGCGTCCGCTCTATATTCAACTCCAAGCGCTCATACAGGTTGTATAACCGCTCATTCCATCACTTTACCTCATTTGTTGTTGGACATACATTGCACTAACGATGTATGTATAAACGATGCAATAGACATACCATAGGGATAAAGTCAGTTTTTACTTTGCACGATATGAAAATCGGAGAATGCTGTGAGAAAATGCTTATTTACGCGTTGTAATCACAAAAAGAGCTACCTTTAGTGCTTTGCAATCTTCTATACTAGTAATTAAAGAGGGAGGGATTTCGTTGTTAGTTGAAAATGAATATTTTGAACTTCGAGAAGAAAATAATAAAATTATCATGAACACGAAAAAAGTAGGATATCCGCTAAAGTCATTTGACGCGCTGGCTTCTGATATTCCTAGATTGAAACTGAATTCATTCAAGGAGCTGATGAAAGCTCTTCAAACGGAAGGCCAGCATGATATTGGGTCGTACTCCGCTCCTTGTGAAGTATATATATCACCTAGTAAAATGAAGGTAGAATTGTATATTCATGCAACAAACGAAGAGTTTCTTGCTAATAAAGAGCAGTTTCTGAAACAGGCGGAAGAAATGCTCGATCAGCGAGAAATTCGCTACGACAAAGAAAGTCTATTGAATTTGGCCTATCTCCCAAGTAATCCAATTATTATTGCGGTAGGTAAAGAACCTATTCAAGGGGAAAGTGCACGGGTCGAGTATATTGCGATGCCAGATCGTAAACCTATTCTTCGAGATGACGGCTCTGTCGACCATTATGAGTTGAATTTCGTGACGCCGATTGTGAAAGATGAATGGTTGGGTGAAAAGACGCCTGCTCAAGAGGGGCTCGAAGGCTATAATATCTTTGGTGAACCGATAGCGGCTAAAAAAGGTGAGGACATTAAACTGGTCTATGATCGAAAATCGGTCGGGGAGTTTGAGGAAGATGGCAAAATGGTCTTACGCGCTTTGCATGGCGGTGCACTCGAAGAACTGAACGGCGCCATCAGTGTCGGTAAGCAATTGATCATTCCGGACGACGTAGGTACGAAAACGGGATCGATTACGTTTGATGGTTCAGTGCGTGTGATGGGAACAGTTTCTGCCGGCTTTTCTGTCAATGCGACAGGGGATATTTCTATCGAAGGAAAAGAAGGTATAACAAATGCTAAAGAAATCTACTCTGAAGAAGGCGATGTCTATATTAAAGGCGGCGTGTTTGGTGGAGGAGAAACCATTATTAAAGCGAAGAAAAACGTTTTCGTAAAACATGCGAATAACTGTAAAATCTACGGGGAACGAGTCAATATCGGTCTCTATTCACTTGGATCTGAATTATACGGTGATCATATTTGTATCGATAAACATAAAGGTCGAATCATCGGTGGCGTGGCGGAAGCGATGTTTTCCATCGAATGTGCAACAGTTGGCAATAGCCACGAACGTTTGACGAAACTGATCGTCAAAGGAGTAAATAAAGAACTGGAGCTCGAAGAAATTCAACGCCTTGCGGAAAAACTTAAAGCGGAGCATGCGGAACTGAAGAAAATTGAGCAGACGCTAGATAAATTGAAGAGCGTCAATGCAAGTCTTCCCGCTGGACAGTTGAATATGCTAGAAAAGACATTGCTTGCTAAACAGCAAGGAATTGTATCGCTTGATCAGACGATCAAAAAAAAATTGCAACTTGTGCAAGTGGCTAGCGCACCTACAATTGAAATCACGCGCGAAGCCCATCCGGGTGTCCATCTTGTAATAGGCAATAAAACTAGTATGTTGAGTCGTGTGACAAAAGGCGTTTTCGAACTAACGAGCGAAGGAGTATTAAATGTCTGAGAGTAAAATATTTGCCCACCGTGGTGCGTCTGGACATTATTTTGAAAATACGATGCGTGCTTTTTTAGGGGCTGTGCAAAAAGGTGCGGATGGAATCGAATTAGACGTGCAACAAACGAGCGACGGACAGTTAGTTGTTATTCACGACAATGAATTAGCACGTCTCGCCGGAATTGATCAGCATATTGATCAATTGACGTCAAAGGAACTGCAGCACATCAAAATTGGTAAGAACAGTTACAGGCGAATGTTTGGTCATACCATACCTGTTTTATTTGATGTGGTTTCTTTCTGTTCTGAACATAATTTGGCGCTTAATGTCGAATTAAAAGAAACGGTGTATGGGCAAGTTGCTGCGCTTGAGCAAATTTTACATTACGTTGAATCACTATCTACCGTACATCTTTCTTCGTTTGATTATGAGACGATGCGGATGGTAAAAGAGCTGGACTCGGATATGGAAACCGCATTATTGCTTAGAAAAAAAACGATTGATTGGCAAAATCTTGATGTATATGACGTCGATGCCTTTCATTTTCATAAGCGATTGTGGAAAGATCCGTTTAAACGTCAATTGCTCGAAAGTGGTAAGATATTACGAATGTACGGGGTAACTGGGGCGGAATCTTTTTTATCTGATACCCCCGAAGTGACAGGTTGGATTACGGATTATCCGAAGCGTGTACGCAAAAAAATAAAAGGATCAAGGTAGTGTACCTTGGCCCTTTTATTTCAAGTCTTTTTTAAATCTGTCAGCTGCCCGTCCAGATCTGCGGTCTCGGCGTAATAAAAAGCCTGCAAAGAATCCCAGACCTCCGGCGAAAAGTATGAAACCGCCTAAAAATTGCATCCAAATGAATGGGAATGGCGAAAAAAGATGCCCAAACAATGAATCTCGCATTAATTTTATTCCTAGGGCCGCTGCAATCCCTGGAATCAACAGTACAATAAACGCAGCAAGACGTACCATATCCTTCAACCCCTTACCAATTTAATTTTACCGTGTGGTCATGGATTGTCAAGGACTCTGCCATCATGTACGATATAGGTAGATTGTTTACAAAACTCGCAGCGAAAGCAATAGCCAAAATGTGTCAAATTTGCATTTTCGTCGTGAGAAATTTAGAATCAGTACCATACGCATGAATCTTTATAATCTTTTACTAGCCTGGAGGGATACTTATGGAATTGTTTACGTACATGGAAGATCACGACTATGAGCAACTGGTGCTTTGTTATGACAAGACATCTGGATTGAAAGCGGTTATCGCAATTCACGACACGACACTAGGACCGGCACTTGGTGGCGCCCGCATGTGGACGTATGCTAGCGAAGAAAATGCGATTGAAGATGCATTAAGACTAGCTAAAGGAATGACGTACAAGAACGCTGCAGCAGGTTTGAATCTTGGTGGCGGCAAGACGGTTATAATCGGAGATCCGAAAACGGATAAGAACGATGAACTGTTCCGCGCCTTGGGTCGTTACATAGAAGGGCTAAACGGACGTTATATTACAGCGGAAGATGTTGGGACTACTGAATATGATATGGACTTAATCCATTTGGAAACAAATTTTGTTACAGGTATCTCTTCAGGAGAAGGTACGTCAGGAAACCCTTCCCCGGTTACTGCACTCGGTATTTATAAAGGAATGAAAGCGGCTGCGAAAGAAGCATTCGGCGATGATTCACTTGACGGTAAAACCGTTGCGGTTCAAGGTGTTGGAAATGTTGCCTATACACTTTGCGAATACTTGCATGAAGAAGGCGCAAAATTGATTGTTACGGATATCAATGAAGCAGCAGTAGAACGTGCAGTAGAAGCGTTCGGGGCAACGGCTGTTGCGACGGATGCAATTTACTCACAAGAAGCAGATATCTTTGCTCCATGTGCTCTAGGTGCAGTGATCAACGATGAGACGATTCCACAATTGAAAGTAAAAGTCGTTGCGGGTTCTGCTAATAACCAATTGAAGGAACCAGAACATGGCGATCGCTTGCATGAAATGGGTATCGTCTACGCTCCAGACTACGTGATCAACTCAGGCGGAGTCATCAATGTGGCGGACGAATTGATTGGTTACAATAAAGAGCGTGCACTGAAGCGAGTAGAAGGCATTTACGATACGATCCTAAAGATTTTCGCTATCTCAAAACGAGACGGCATTCCATCCTACCAAGCTGCAGACCGTTTGGCAGAAGAGCGAATTGCAAGAGTTGGTGCAACGAGAAGTACATTCTTGCGTAATGAAAAAAGTATTATATCAAATAAATAATTTAGTAGATGAGTCATAGCGGTAGGCAGGGTCATCTGTCCACCGCTACACTCGCCTGTCTAAAATTATTTGAATACTGTAAGCGAAGGGAGTCCTTTACGTTGAGTAAAGAATATGACGTAGTGATATTAGGTGGCGGAACTGGTGGATATGTAGCAGCCATTCGCGCGGCTCAATTAGGTTTGACAACAGCAATTGTAGAAAAATCCAAACTTGGCGGTACATGTTTGCATAGCGGGTGTATCCCGAGTAAAGCGATGCTAAAAAGTGCGGAAGTCTATCGTGTAACACGTCAAGAAGCGAATGAGTTCGGCGTGAATACGGGAGATGTCACATTGGATTTCTCACAAGTACAAAAACGTAAAGGGAAAATCGTCGATCAATTACATGCAGGTATTGAAGGGTTGATGAAAAAAGGTAAAATCGATGTCTATCAGGGGACAGGTAGAATACTAGGAGCTTCTATTTTCTCTCCAATGCCTGGAACTATTTCCGTGGAAATGGATAATGGTAATGAAAATGAAATATTGATTCTAAAAAATCTCGTGGTTGCTACTGGATCAAAACCGAGATCATTACCTGGACTCGAAGTAGATGAGTCGTCTGTAATGACATCCGACGGAGCTTTATTAATGAATGCGCTTCCATCTTCGATTACGATTATTGGTGGCGGTGTAATTGGTATCGAGTGGGCTTCTATGCTGGTAGATTTCGGTGTGGATGTAACAGTCATGGATCGTCTAGAGCAGATATTGGCAACAGAAGATCATGAAGTTGCTGTTGCCATGCATAAAGCACTCAAAAAACGCGGTGTAAAGTTCATATTAGGTGCAGAAATTTTGACGCAGTCGTTGCAGAAAAATGACAATGAGGTCACGATTTCTTATAAGTTAGGTGATGATGAACAGTCCATCACGAGTGAGAAGATGTTGGTGTCTGTTGGACGCGCTCCAGTTATCAATGACATCGGTTTACAAAACACCGATATTCAAGTCGAAAAGGGTTCGATTCAAACGAATGCGCATTATCAAACAAAAGACGATCATATTTATGCAATCGGTGATGTAATTGGCGGCCTTCAATTGGCGCATGTAGCGGAACATGAAGGATTGCATGCGATCGAACATATAGCAGGAAAACAGCTAGATCCGATTGATTACGATCTAGTACCACGTTGTGTCTACTCCTACCCGGAAACTGCGGCAGTTGGCTTGACCGAGCAACAAGCGAAAGATCGAGGGTTTGAGGTGAAGATCGGAAAATTCCCGTTCAAAGCAAACGGCAAAGCGTTGGTTAACGGTCATGCGGATGGTTTTGTGAAACTCATCGTAGATCAGCAGACGGATGATATTATCGGTGTTCATATGATGGGCTCGCATGTAACGGATTTAATTTCTGAAGCAGGCTTAGCGATGGTGATGAATGCAATTCCTTGGGAAATATCCTCGGCAATTCATCCTCACCCGACATTATCTGAAGCGTTCAGTGAAGCGGCATTAGCAGTTGAAGGGCTAGCCATTCACATGTAAAGGAGGAAATGGAATGAGTAATCGGCATATTGTATTGGGTTTGACAGATGAAGACGTGTTGCAAATGTATGAGACGATGCTGATGGCACGTCGTTTAGATGAGAGAATGTGGTTGCTAAACCGTGCGGGGAAGATTCCGTTCGTCATCTCTTGTCAAGGACAAGAGGCGGCACAGGTAGGGGCTTCATTCGCTTTGAATAATGAAAAGGACTGGATTGCACCGTACTACCGTGATATGGGAGTTGTCTTACATTTTGGTATGACGCCGAAAGATTTGATGTTATCGGCTTTCGCCAAGGCGGAAGATCCGAACTCCGGTGGACGGCAGATGCCAGGTCACTTTGGTCAACGCAAGAATCGTATTTTGACAGGATCTTCACCTGTTACAACGCAATTACCACATGCTGTCGGTGTAGCACTCGCCGCAAAGATGAATAAAGAAGACTTCATTACGTTCGTGACTCTTGGTGAAGGTTCTTCCAATCAGGGAGACTTCCATGAAGGTATGAACTTTGCTGGTGTGCATAAGTTACCTACAGTGATTATGGTGGAAAATAATAAATATGCAATCTCCGTACCTATAAGTAAACAAATAGCTTGTGAGAATGTCTCCGATCGTGCAATTGGTTACGGTATGCCAGGCTACACTGTAGATGGAAGAGATCCGCTGACAGTGTATGAAGTAGTAAAAAAAGCGGCAGACCGAGCTAGAAACGGAGAAGGTCCGACATTAGTCGAAGCGGTATGTTATCGATTGACTGCACACTCTTCAGATGATGATCAACGTCAATACCGAGATGCAGAAGAGTTGGAAGACGAAAGAAAACAAGATCCGTTATTGTCATTCATTCAGTATCTGAAAGAAGTTAACGTCTTGACGGATGAAAAGTATGATGAGATTGAAGAACGAGTGAAACTGCAGGTCGATGAAGCGACAGAGTATGCGGAACTGGCGGAATACGCGAAGCCAGAACATGCACTGCGCTATGTCTATGAAGAAAAGGGAGGCGAAGCATAATGGCCGTTCGTTCATTTATAGATGCGATCAACCTGGCGATGAAAGAAGAAATGGAACGCGACGACCAAGTATTCGTACTTGGAGAAGATGTTGGCCGTAAAGGCGGTGTGTTTAAAGCAACAACTGGTCTATACGATCAATTCGGTGAATACCGTTCGCTTGATACACCTCTCGCTGAGTCAGCAATCGCAGGAGTTGCGATTGGTGCTGCAATGTATGGTATGCGTCCGATTGCCGAAATGCAGTTTGCCGATTTTATTATGCCAGCGGTCAATCAGATCGTCTCTGAAGCAGCGAAAATCCGTTATCGCTCGAATAATGATTTTACTTGTCCTATCGTCATTCGCGCTCCTTTTGGTGGTGGCGTTCACGGAGCTTTATATCATTCACAGTCCGTTGAATCAATGTTTGCTTCAACACCTGGCTTGAAAATTGTCATTCCATCCACTCCTTACGATGCGAAAGGTTTGCTAAAAGCGGCAGTGCGCGATGAAGATCCCGTGCTATTCTTCGAGCATAAGCGCGCGTATCGGTTGATCAAAGGCGAAGTTCCGGATGATGATTATGTATTGCCGATCGGGAAAGCAGATGTGAAGCGTGAAGGAGAAGATGTAACGATTATCACGTATGGACTATGTGTTCATTTCGCACTGCAGGCTGCAGAACGTTTAGCTGAAGATGATATTTCTGTTCATATTTTGGATCTACGTACAGTCTATCCATTAGATAAAGAAGCGATCATTGAGGCCGCTTCGAAAACAGGCAAAGTTCTATTGGTGACAGAAGATAACCTAGAAGGCAGCATCATGAGTGAAGTTTCTGCGATTATTGCAGAAAATTGTTTATTTGAATTGGATGCGCCAATCAAGCGATTAGCAGGACCTGACGTACCTGCCATGCCATATGCCCCTTCTATGGAAAAGTTCTTTATGATGAATCCTGAAAAGGTCGAAAAAGCAGCAAGGGATTTAGCGGAATTTTAACTAAGGAGGCGTAAGGATATGGGCATTGAAAAGATTACTATGCCGAAACTGGGTGAGAGTGTAACAGAAGGAACTATCGAAAAATGGCTTGTCGCTCCCGGTGATACGGTATCAAAATATGATTCGCTTGCGGAAGTGACAACCGATAAAGTCACAGCTGAAGTCCCTTCTTCATTCTCGGGGACGATCAAAGAAATTATCGCAAATGAAGGCGATACGATTGAAGTGGGCGAGACGGTTTGTTTGATTGAAATTGAAGGCGACGTCGAAGAACCTGTACAAGTTTCAGCACCTAAAGCAGAAGCACCAGCTGAAAAACCTGCACTGCAACAAACACCGAAAACGAAGTCACAACTCGTAGTGGGAGGCAAGGCAGCAGGCCGATTTTCTCCTGCTGTGTTGAAGATGTCTCAAGAAAATGGCATTGACTTGTCTCAAGTAAGTGGCACGGGACGCGAAGGACGTATTACGCGAAAAGATATTCAAGCGTTCATTGAAAGTGGCGGAGTACAATCGCGACCAACCATACAAGAAGTTGCTGTTCAAGAAGAGTCGCCACAACAAGTGGCATCTACGGAGAAACAGTCAGCTCCTGAACAATCTGTCTCGTCAAATGTGAAACTTGAAAATGGTGATATTGAAATTCCGGTAACGAGTGTACGACGCGCGATTGCAAACAATATGGTGCGTTCTGTTACCGAAGCGCCACATGCTTGGATGATGATAGAAGTGGACGTAACGGAACTTGTCTTGTTGCGTGATAGTGTCAAAAAGGAATTCAAAGAAAAAGAAGGATTCAATTTGACGTACTTCGCCTTCTTCATCAAAGCCATTTCGCAAGCATTGAAGGAATATCCGGAAATGAACTCGATGTGGGCAGGCGATACGATCGTCATGAAAAAAGACATTAATATTTCGATTGCGGTAGCAACGGACGATGCGTTATACGTTCCTGTCATCAAAGGGACGGATGAAAAGACCATTAAAGGTATTGGTCGCGAAATACATGAGTTGGCTGGAAAAGTACGTAATGGCAAGCTGAAATCAACAGAGATGCAAGGTGGTACGTTCACGGTCAACAATACTGGCTCATTTGGATCTGTTCAGTCGATGGGGATTATCAATTATCCGCAGGCTGCTATTTTGCAAGTGGAGTCGATCGTCAAGCGTCCAGTTATTATGGACAATGGCATGATGGCTGCACGGGATATGGTCAACCTTTGTTTATCGCTTGATCACCGCGTGCTTGACGGACTCGTCTGTGGACGTTTCCTTGCACGTGTGAAAGAGTTGTTGGAAGGTATGGCTAAAGATAAGACTTCTTTATATTAAAATTCGACAACCTCCAAAATTGTTTTGGAGGTTGTTTTTGGATGGTAAAGGGAAATTAGTGGTTGGATGCAGATCAATTACTTGTGGAAGTGTGTGAATGATGGCTGTGTTTTTTGCTTATGTAAGTTTAAGTGCAGAGTATGTCCAAGATGACGTGAGGAATTATTGTGGTATAGAGCGGTTGGAGAAGCTTTATGAGCGCTTAGAGATGAATATAGAGCGGGTTTGGATGAGGTATGAGCGCTTGTTGGAAGTTAAGAGCGGTTACGGAGGAAGAATGATCGCTTACACGAATTAATGAGCGCAAACGAATTGGCATTCATTCATTATTCACCTTTCCAATTTAAAAACGATACACTGTTGATCAGCGTCGTGTTCCCTCTTAACCACTTGCTAAGCGAAAGTCTATAGCCGCGCATAAAAAGTCATCAATTCGTATGAGTATAATAAAATTAGACGGAAACTTCTGATTTTCCTCTTCCTTCATAACGTACTCTGCGATACACTAGAACTATTAATGGTTTTTAAGAGGGGAAGGAGCACCAGTATGCCTATACATGATATGAAAACATTTACTTTTACAGCCCCCAACTTTACTGAATGGAAAGAAGCGGCTGTTTTATCTCTAAAAGGAAAGCCTTTTGAATCGTTATACACGAAAACGATTGAAGGCATTGACCTCAAGCCACTTTACACTAAAGAGGATCTGGACCAATTGGAACTTTCACGCGTCACGAAGCCTGCATTCGGCTGGACTGTCGCACAACCTGTCAGTGCAACAAATGGGGAACAATTCGTAGAGCAGATGAAAGAATCTTTGGCCCGGGGCAATGAAGCAATCGCTTACAATGGACTGAAGCCTTTAGTCTGGGCGGAACAAGACATTAAGCAAGTAGCTGAACTGATTACACACTATCCGATTTTATTCACTGAAATACAAAGCGATGATCCGATATTGCAAGCTTTCAATTATATAGAAGAAACAAAGCGTAAAGACGTTACAGGAATTTGTATTAGCGCAGTTCCGTTAGTGCTAGAAGGATTCCCGGGAGTCCGTACAAAGGGCGCCGATTTATGGAGTGTGCATCATGAAGGAGCAGACGCGGTAACAGAACTCGCGCTATCACTTTCAATTGCTGCTGAACTGGCAGAGGAAGTCGCTTCATTTGAAGAATTTACAAACGACTTCTATGCACGATTTGCTGCTGACACACACTTCTTCATGGAAATCGCGAAGTTCCGTGCGTTTCGCGTGTTATGGAAATTATTCAACGAAGCATATGGTGTGGAAAACGCGAAGCAAGTGCCTTTGCTCGGGATTACTTCACTGCGCTCATACTCGAAACTCGATCCGTATGTAAACTTATTACGTGGTGGAAATTCAGCATTCGCGGCTGTTTTAGGTGGAGCGGATTGGCTGACCGTATTACCGCATGATGTATTGACTGGAACGTCTCCAAGCTCGAATCGTTACGCCCGAAATATTCAATTGATTTTGAAGGAAGAAACGCATATCGATCAAGTACTTGATCCGGCGGGCGGTTCCTATTTCATTGAATCGTTAACGACTGAATTAATTCGCAAATCATGGGCGAAGTTCCTAGAGATTGAAGAGATTGGTGGGTATCAAGCCTTCTTGCAGTCTGGTGAATTAAGCAAACTGTATGCGCAACGCCAGAAAGAAATGGCTACGGGTAAGAAGACATTGATTGGTACGAATGTCTACGCGGAGTTGACAGACGTGAATTATGCGGATGAATCGACCGTGACTGTAGCAAAACGATTGGCAGAGCCATTTGAACATATTCGTTGCAAGCAAAAAGACGAGTTGCCGAAAACTGTATTGCTCAACTTCGGTGCGTTGAAAGATTATAAACCTCGTGCAGATTTCGTCAGTGGATTCTTGGCAGTTGGCGGTATCGAAGCGACATGGAGTCCTTCTTTCGAGTCAAACGATCAAGCGCTCAGTTGGATCGACCAGCAACAACCAGATTATGCAGTAATTTGTGCATCGGCTGCCGATACAGAAGAAGCCGTAACCAACTTCTTAACTTCCTATAAAGGAAACTGTTCAATCGATACAGCAGGTAAATATCCATCAGAAACAGCGGATCAGTGGATTGCCAATGGACTGAATGGTTTCATTTTCGCAGGACAGGATAAGATCGAAAAGCTAAATACTATTATTATGCAAACTAAAGGAGGTCTTTCCGTTGAGTAAACCTGATTTTCATAAAGTGAATATAGAGCGATCACTCAATGAACTCTCACAGCAAGCATTGTCAAAAGAGAATTTTTTAACGAATGAAGGAATCAATGTAGCGCCTGTCTATACAGCAACAGACATTGAAAACACGGAGCATTTGAAAGACTTCCCAGGCATTGCACCGAACACGCGTGGACCGTATCCGACGATGTATGTTGCGCGTCCTTGGACAGTTCGTCAATACGCTGGGTTTTCTACCGCGGAAGAAAGTAACGCGTTTTACCGTAGAAACTTGGCGATGGGGCAAAAAGGACTTTCTGTAGCGTTCGACCTTGCGACTCACCGCGGCTATGACTCCGATCATCCGCGTGTAACGGGAGACGTAGGTAAAGCGGGTGTTGCGATCGACTCTATTGAAGATATGAAGATTTTATTCGCGGGTATTCCTCTTGATCAAATGTCGGTATCGATGACTATGAACGGTGCGGTATTGCCGATTATGGCATTTTATATCGTAGCGGCTGAAGAGTCCGGTATAAGTTCTGAGAAACTTTCTGGTACGATACAGAATGATATTTTGAAAGAGTATATGGTACGGAACACGTATATCTTCCCGCCGGCCATGTCGATGCGAATCATTGCGGATATTTTCTCGTATACATCTGAAAATATGCCGAAATTCAACTCGATTTCAATCTCGGGCTACCATATGCAAGAAGCGGGCGCGACTGCGGATATCGAGCTTGCGTATACACTTGCAGACGGCTTGGAATATGTTCGTACAGGTTTGAAGGCGGGTATCGATATCGATTCATTCGCACCTCGTTTGTCATTCTTCTGGGCGATCGGCATGAACTACTATATGGAAATAGCGAAAATGAGAGCGGCACGGAAAATTTGGGCGCAGATGATGCAGTCGTTTGAACCGAAGAACCCAAAGACACTGGCATTGCGTACACACTCCCAAACTTCAGGCTGGAGTTTGACGGAGCAAGATCCATTCAATAACGTAACCCGTACGTTAGTTGAAGCAAATGCCTCATCTATGGGTCACACGCAGTCACTGCACACCAACGCATTGGATGAAGCCATCGCGTTACCGACAGACTTCTCGGCTCGTATTGCTCGTAACACGCAGTTATTTTTACAAGAAGAGACGATGATGACAAAAGTCATCGATCCTTGGGGCGGTTCATACTATGTGGAGAAATTAACGGAAGAGTTAATGGACAAAGCATGGGAATTAATCGGTGAAATTGAGTCACTCGGTGGCATGGCAGAAGCGATTGAAACAGGCTTGCCGAAAATGAAAATTGAAGAAGCAGCGGCGAAGCGCCAGGCGAAAATCGATTCGAAAGCGGAAACGATTGTCGGCGTCAATAAGTATCGTTTGGATACGGAAGATGCGATTGATATTTTGGACATCGACAATACGATGGTACGTCAGAAGCAAATTGACCGCATCAACGATATGAAGGACAAGCGCGATGAGAAAGTAGTTCAAGCTACTCTTACGGCGATCACGGAGGCAGCTAAGAGCGGTGAAGGAAACCTCCTTGCACTGGCTGTAGACGCAGCAAGAGCGCGCGCAACAATCGGTGAAATTTCGGATGCGATTGAATCGGTATCCGGAAGACATAAGGCAGTGATCCGATCAGTGAGCGGTGTATATAGCGCAAACTTCTCAAATGAAGAAGAAATCCAAGAAGTGAAAGATATGACAGATGAGTTCCTGGAAAATGAAGGACGTCGTCCACGTATTTTGGTTGCGAAAATGGGTCAGGACGGACATGACCGTGGAGCGAAAGTTATCGCGTCTTCATTCGCCGATTTAGGCTTCGACGTGGATATCGGTCCTTTATTCCAGACACCAGAAGAGACAGCTTTGCAGGCGGCGGAAAATGATGTGCATGTCATCGGTGTCAGTTCACTGGCAGCAGGTCATAAAACATTGGTGCCAACATTGCGTGAAGAACTAAAGAAAATCAACCGTGAAGATATTTTAGTCGTAGTAGGTGGCGTGATTCCGGCACAGGATTACGATTTCTTGCGCAAGAATGGCGCAGCGGCAATCTTTGGCCCGGGTACAGTCATTCCAGTGGCGGCTCAAAAAGTCATCGAGGAAATTTACCGACAGCTTGGCTATGAGGAAGTGACGGATTGACAGAAAAACAAAACGGACGAGATGAATCAGCAATGCATGTGATGCGCGGAATAGAATCCACACATGATGGATTTGTTGCCTCTTCACGTAAACGCTTTGTTAAGAAAGATCCATCTCATAAAAACTTGGATGTATTGCAACAGGAAATAGAAAATGGCTCTCGTTTGTATTTAGCACGGGGTATTACGTTGCTTGAAAGTACGAAGCCTAGCGATAAGAAGGTCGGTCAGGAAGTGTTGACTAGCCTTCTACCAAAAACGGGCAATTGTATACGTATTGGGATTACAGGTGTGCCGGGTGCAGGGAAAAGTACATTCATCGAAGCGTTCGGTCTAATGCTTGCAGATATGGGCCATAAAGTGGCGGTGCTTGCGATTGATCCGAGTTCTACACTGACTGGCGGAAGTATCTTGGGTGACAAGACGCGTATGGAAGAGTTGGCACGGCATAAGAATGCTTTTATCCGACCTTCTCCATCAGCCGGTACACTGGGTGGTGTACATAAGAAATCTCGCGAAACGATGCTGCTTTGTGAAGCGGCGGGATATGACGTCATTTTGATTGAAACTGTAGGGGTTGGTCAAGGTGAAACGATTGTCCGCGGAATGGTCGATTATTTCTTATTGCTTGTGCTGACTGGTGCTGGTGACGAACTCCAAGGAATGAAAAAGGGGATCATGGAGCTGACGGATGGTATTGTCGTGCATAAGAATGATGGTGCCAATAAGCCGTTAGTCAAAAAAACGGTGCGTGAATATACACGAATCATGCATATGCTGCAACCTGCTTCTCCTGAATGGACGTCGAAAGTACAACCGGTTTCGTCTATAGAAAAGACCGGCTTGGAAGCGGTATGGGAAACGGTTTTGGAATTTGAAAAGGAAATGAAAGAAAAGAATCATTGGGACACAAGACGTCAGCATCAAACACGCGATTGGTTCCATGCGATGATCCGAGATCACTTGATTGATTCATTTTTCTCAGAGCAAGGACGAAAAACGCAGGTGAAGGCACTTGAGGAAGAATTGCTCGACGGTCATTTAACGGTAACTGGAGCAATTGACCGATTGTTTTCTTCTTAATTTCTGCAAGGATATGCTATGATTGAAGAGGATAGTCTATTTATTATCAGCGATGTGTTAAAGCGAAACTGAAGAGGCTGTCACAATTATAGAGTACAAGAGAGGAGATACTGTAAAATGACTATGAACTTTGATTTTTACATGAACGATATGACAAACCAAGCGAGATCCGAAATGGAAGCGAGCGGCTACAAGCAATTGAAAACACCTGAGGACGTAGAGGAAGCATTCAAGCAACCTGGTACGACATTAGTCATGGTGAACTCCGTTTGTGGATGCGCCGGCGGAATCGCTCGTCCAGCAGCTGCACACGCAGTGCATTACGACAAGCGCCCTGATCACTTGGTAACAGTATTTGCTGGACAAGACAAAGAAGCAACTGCACAGGCACGTATGCACTTCGGTGAAGATCACATTCCATCTTCTCCTTCATTCGCTTTGCTAAAAGACGGCAAATTGATCGGTGAAGTAGGACGTTTTGAAATCGAAGGACATGATCCGATGTCAGTCGTTGTCAATCTTCAAGAACAATTTGAAGAACACTGCGAAGAACTGTAATAAACGAAAGCGGAATGCGCCGTCTAGTCTCGACAGACGCTGGAAGGTAATAAAAAACAGTTCGCATATGCAAATATGCGAACTGTCATTAAGATTATAAGAACATGCTGAGACCCATGACCATGGTAGATGCAATCATGGCGATAATCATCAAGTAGACAACTGTTTTTTGGATTTTTTTATTACTCATGCAGTAAAACTCCTTACGCGTTGGAATTGGTTTCTTTCTATTTTAACAGAAATAAGGATTTTCACAACTAGAATGGCTGTTATATGTTCAGGTAGTAGAATCGTAGTAAAAGGGGAATGTGCTATGAACAAAGTAGATCATATAGGGATTGCTGTAAAAAGTATAGATGAATCAGTTAACTATTACATAGATACACTCGGATTGACAGTCATTGCTATTGAAGAAGTTGCTAGCCAAGGGGTTAAAGTAGCGTTCATTGATGCACATAACGTCAAGATTGAGTTACTTGAACCGATGACGGAGACTAGTCCCATTGCGAAGTTTATTGAAAAACGCGGTGAAGGGGTTCACCATATCGCATTTGGTGTAACGGATATTCGTTCAAGAATGAGGGAATTGGAAGAAAAGGGCGTTCAACTACTTTCAGATGAACCCAAACCAGGTGCTGGCGGAGCAGAAGTAGCATTTTTGCATCCTAAATCATCGTATGGCGTGCTCTATGAATTATGTGAAAAGACTAAGGGGGAATAATAGATGAACATTTACGACAAAATTAATGAACTTTACGACAAAAAACGCGAAATCGAGTTGGGTGGCGGCGATGAGCGAATTATGAAGCAGCACGAAAAAGGTAAACTTACTGCGCGTGAACGTATCGAAATACTACTTGATGAAGGTACTTTCGTAGAGTTGAATCCATTTGTTGTTCATCGTACACGTGATTTTGGCATGGACAAGCTGGAAGGACCTGGCGACGGTGTCGTAACAGGTTACGGTAAAATCCACGGACGTCCTGTCTATTTATTCTCCCAAGACTTCACAGTATTTGGTGGAGCACTCGGTGAAATGCACGCAATGAAAATTGCCAATGTTATGGATTTGGCTGCAAAAAATGGTGCACCATTCATCGGTCTTAACGATTCTGGTGGCGCACGTATTCAGGAAGGCGTATTGTCTCTTGATGGATACGGTGAAATTTTCTACCGTAACGCGATCTATTCCGGAGTGATTCCACAGATTTCTGTTATCCTCGGGCCTTGTGCGGGTGGCGCGGTGTATTCACCTGCGATTACAGATTTCGTTATTATGACGGATAAAACAAGCCAGATGTTCATCACAGGACCAAAAGTTATTGAAACGGTGACAGGCGAGAAAATTACTTCTGAAGATCTGGGTGGAGCGAAAGTTCACAACACGATCAGCGGTAACGCGCATCTTCGTGGGGCAAGTGAAGAAGAAGTATTGGAAAAAACACGCGAATTATTGACCTATTTGCCACAGAACAACACGGAAAAGACACCCATTCAGCCAGTTGAAGAACAAGATGATTATCGTGAAGATTTGGCGGATACGGTACCTTACGAAACGATTCGTCCATATGACGTACGAAAAGTGTTGGAACAAGTAGTGGATGAAGGATCATTCTTCGAAATTCAGCCTGAATTTGCAAAGAACGCAGTAGTAGGCTATGCACGCATGAAAGGTGAGACAGTTGGATTTGTCTGTAACCAGCCGAAAGTGATGGCGGGCGGACTTGATATTGACTCATCTGATAAAATTGCACGTTTCATTCGTACATGTGACTCATTCAATATTCCATTGATCACATTTGAAGATGTGACAGGCTTCTTCCCAGGCATTAAGCAAGAGCACGGCGGAATCATTCGTCACGGAGCGAAGATTCTGTATGCATACTCGGAAGCAACTGTGCCAAAAATTACTTTGATTTTGCGTAAAGCTTTCGGTGGCGCATATGTCGCCTTGAACTCTAAATCAATCGGTGCAGACTTAGTCTTCGCTTGGCCAAATGCAGAAGTAGCCGTAATGGGTGCTGAAGGGGCAGCGAACATTATCTTCGCACGCGATATCGCAAGCAGTGACGATCCGGAAGCAACTCGTGCTGCGAAAATCGAAGAATACCGTGAAAAGTTTGCGAATCCATATGTTGCAGCTTCACATGGCATGATCGACGATGTAATCGATCCACGCGAAACACGAATTAAATTGCTTCAAGGACTTGAAATGATGCGCAATAAGCACGAAGACCGTCCGAAGAAAAAGCACGGCAACATACCTCTATAATCAAAGGAGTCTATCATCTTGAATAAACAACGATTACTTCAAGAATTCTTGGAGTTAGTAAAAATTGATTCTGAAACTAAAAACGAACGAAATATTGCAGATATTCTTACAAAAAAATTGCAAGAACTGGGCTTTGACGTAACGGAAGATGATACAGCGGAAAAGACAGGTCATGGTGCGGGTAATTTAATTGCCAACTTGCCAAGTACAGTTGCTGATGCGGATCCGATTTTCTTCACATGCCATATGGATACGGTAGTTCCAGGACAATCCATTCAGCCAATCGTCAAAGAAGATGGCTATATTTACAGTGACGGAACGACGATTTTAGGTGCCGACGACAAAGCTGGAATTGCCGCTTTACTCGAGATGGCGAAAGTAATCCAAGAGTCAAACAAGCCGCATGGTCCGATCCAGTTCATTATTACAGCGGGTGAAGAAAGCGGATTAGTAGGCGCAAAAGCGATGAATCCGGACTACTTACAAGCGAAATATGGCTTCGCGATCGATAGTGACGGAGAAGTAGGCGGTATTGTTACAGCGGCTCCTTACCAGTCAAAATTATGGACGACCATCTATGGGAAAACAGCTCACGCTGGCGTAGCCCCTGAAAAAGGAATTTCTGCGATTTCACTCGCTGCTAAATCGATTGCGGGCATGAAACTTGGCCGGATAGATGAAGAGACGACTGCCAATATAGGTCGTTTTGAAGGTGGAAAAGCAACGAATATCGTTTGTGAAGAGGCTTTCATTTTATCGGAAGTTCGGTCAATCAATCCCGATAAAATGAAGAAACAAATCGACTTAATGGTCGAGAAATTTGCCACGACTTCTGAAACGCTCGGCGGCAAAGCTGAAACGACAACAGAACTCATGTATCCTGGTTTCTCAATCGGAGATGACGAAGAAGTCGTGCAAGTCGCGATGAAGTCTATCCGCAACGTAGGACGTGAACCGAAGATTATGACGAGTGGCGGCGGAAGTGACGGTAATGTCTTCAACGGGATGGGTGTTCCTACTGTGACATTATCTGTTGGGTATGAAGAGATTCATACGAAAAACGAACGCATGCCGGTGAAAGAGTTGGAAAAGCTGACGGAATTAGTACTTGAGATTGTCGGTCAGGCAATCCACACAGTGTAACAGTCTCAACAAAGAGCCTTGAAAGAAGGTATAATTATGCAAACTGTGATTGTGCGGACAGGCAATGAAGAATACGCACTTCCAGTAGAATCGGTGATATCTATCGAGAAATTGGAGTACGTCACGCCGATCCCTCATCTTCCATCGTATTTACTCGGATTGATGAAATCGCGTGGCGAACTGGTGCCAATTCTTGATTTAAGTGAGATTCTCTATCATCAGGCAACACCGCGGGATATTGAATCTCACGTAGTCGTCGTGAAAACGGATCAGTTGGAAGTTGGTTTATTAGTGCTAGATGCAAAAGAAATCCTTGACTTGCCAGAAGATCGGTTAACATCTACTGCACTAAAAGCGTATTCCAAGACACCTTACTTCGTAACAGTAGCAAATCTAGAGGACCGTGTAGTGACGGTTATCGATCCAAATAGTATGGCAGATTCACTCCATGGTATGGATGAAATATCCAGTTACATGAAAGAACAGCAGCAATCAAATTAGTAGGCAAAAAGAACATACATTTGATAAAATGGAAAGAGTGGCAGACTGAAGTCAGTTTGCCGCTTTTTCCTATTACATAATTAATTCCGAGGAAAGATAGGTGTTGACATGGCGGGTCCGATCATCTCTAATCCACGAGTCATTATGCACCTTGACATGAACAGCTTCTTTGCCTCAGTTGAACAAGCTGCGAATCCCAAATTAAAAGGTATTCCTCTAGCAGTCGCGGGCAACCCGAAAGAACGCAGAGGGATTCTCGTCACCTGTTCATATGAGGCAAGGGCATTTGGTGTGTACACGACGATGACGGTAGGAGAAGCTAAACGACTCTGTCCGAATTTAACGATCGTTCCGCCACGGCATGATCTGTATCGACAAATGTCCGATTCGGTTTTTGATATTTTGCGAAGCTATACCGAATGGGTTGAACCTGTTTCCATTGATGAAGCTTATATCGATACGACCGATATTGGCGGATTGACGCGTGCATACGACTTGGCGCGGGAAATCCAAATGCGTATTTTAGCAGAACTGGATCTACCTTGTTCGATTGGAATTGCGCCGAATAAATTCCTTGCGAAAACAGCATCTGATTTTAAAAAACCGATGGGTATTACCATTTTACGTAAACGAGAAGTGTCGAAAATGCTGTGGCCGCTACCAGTCATTGAAATGCACGGAATCGGTAAACGGACGGAAGAAAAATTGCATAGTGCAGCTATTAAAACGATAGGCGACTTGGCCACTGCTGAAAAAATTACGTTGGAAGCGTTGCTTGGTAAAAATGGTTTGCGCCTTAAACAACGGGCAAACGGAATTGATACACGACCTATCGACCCCGAAAGTGCAGAAGAACGTAAAAGTATTGGCAGTTCCACTACGTTGCCTGTTGATCTTACGGAACTAGAAGATTGTATTCCGATTTTTGAACGGCTTGCGAAAAAAGTAGCGGCACGACTGGAAACCAAACGTCTAGCCGGAATAACAATCAGCATTCAAATGCGCTATGCCGACTGGCAAAATACCACAAGAAGTAGAACGCTCCAACACGCTATCTATCTGGAGGAAGACATTACAGAAGTAGCCATTCAATTATTTCGGCAACATTGGAACTATGAGCCCATCCGCTTGCTAGGCATTACGGTGGCGAATGTCATCGAACGATCTGAAATGGTCAAGCAACTGACATTCGAAAACTTTGAGCAACAACAAAAGGAATACGAAGTGGATCAGTTGATGTCAAGTCTGACGCAGCGTTTCGGAAATGGTATTATTAAAAAAGGATATACGAAGAAATAGCAAGGAGGCCATGTATGTGGATATAGAATTTCTAGGGACAGGTGCAGGGATGCCATCAAAACAGCGTAATACGTCAGCACTCGTTCTAGATTTGACAGACGAGAATAAGGAAAACTGGTTATTCGATTGTGGCGAAGCGACGCAGCATCAATTGCTACATAGCGCGATCAAGCCGAAGAAGATTACGAAAATCTTCATCACGCATTTGCACGGCGACCATATTTTCGGATTACCAGGATTTCTTAGCTCACGAGCATTTTTAGGTGGAGATGATCCGGTTGATATTTACGGTCCTGCGGGCTTGAAAGAGTGGCTACAACATACGTATCAATTAACGGGAACGTACTTGCCATACAAGTTGAATGTGCATGAAATTCATGACGGCATGATTCTCGAGACGGATGAATTCAAAGTCTATGCCAAAGAAGTTCAACATGTCATTCAGAGTTTTGGTTTCCGTATTGAACAAAAAGAGTTACCCGGCACATTATTGATCGACAAAGCGATCGAGCAAGGCGTCCCGAAAGGCCCTTTGTTGCAGCGATTGAAAGATGGTTTTGATGTGGCACTTGAGAATGGACAGACCGTATACAGTCAAGACGTTACGACAGATAAGAAAAAAGGCTTCGTCATTACCGTTATTGGGGATACGTCGTACTGCCAAGCGTCAGTTGAACTGGCACGAGACGCCGATATTTTGATCCATGAAGCGACGTTCACCGATGAGTATGCAGCAGGTGCCAAGGAATTCGGTCATTCAACGATTGTCGAAGCAGCAACCATCGCGAAGGAAGCGAATGCGAAAAACCTTATTGCCAACCATATTAGCGCACGGTTCATGCCAAGTGAAATGCCAGCTTTCAAAGCAGAAGGAACCGCTGTATTCGAGGCTATTTCGATTGCAGATGATTTTACGCGTTATCAGTGGAAACACGGAGAATTAATCAAGCTTGCAAAAAATTAAAGAGCTATCCAAGAAGTCGTCATGCCAGTGACTTTTTGTGATCAGCTTTTTTTATTGTTGTGATTGTGTTAAAGGGGATGAAGTGCTCTATGTTGCCGCGTATTCGCTCTATGAAGTCGGTGGAGCGCTCTATCGTGCAGTGTGAGCGCTCTATCCGGAAGTCTAAGTGCTCTATCAGAAAGCCTTGGCGCTCTATCAGGCAGGCTAAGCGCTCTACCGGGCAGCCTGAGTGCTCTATCGAGAAGTCAATGCGCTCTACCGGGCAACCTATGCGCTCTATACACACCCGCAACCGCTCATAACGACCCGTGTTCCGCTCATTAAAAAAGACACTCAGAGAAATCATTTTCCTCGAGTGTCGTATTCCTATATTATTTCACAGCGCCTAATTGACGTGAACGGTTTTCTGCACTGATCAAGCAGTCCGAAATAATGGTCTTGAAGTTGTGATCTTCTAGCGATCGTAAACCTGCCGCTGTTGTACCGCCAGGGCTCGTTACATTTTCCCGCAGTATACTAGGCTCTTCGCCAGTTTTCTTCAACATGGAGGCAGCACCGTAGATCGTTTGAACGATTAATTCGCGTGCATCCTCCGCCTTTAAGCCTTGCGCTACCGCTGCTTCTTCCATCGCTTCTACTAAATAGTAGATATACGCTGGCCCGCTGCCTGAAAGGGCTGTGACTGCGTGCAGATGATCTTCTTCGACGACTTTGACGACACCGATTGCACTCAACAAGCTCAAAATAGATTGTTGCATTCTTTCTGAAACCGCGTCATTAAACGCAATTCCGCTTGCTGATTTTCCAATTGTTGCGGACGTATTCGGCATCGAGCGTGCAATCGGACGTTTGCCGAGGCCTTTTTCAAATGTATCGATGGAAATACCTGCGATGACAGAGAGGACTGTCGTATCTTCTCCAAGGTAGGGTGCAATATCCTCCATCACTTTCTCTACATCTTTCGGCTTCGTTGCGAGCACGACTAAGTCGACTTTTTTGATGAAATCTCGGTCTTCGCACACTTTCGTAATACCATAACGCGACTCCAGTTCATCTAAACGTTCTGCATCTGAACGATTCATGACATAGACATTATCTTCATATATGACACGTTTCTTAATAATCCCCGCAATAATAGCTTCTGCCATTTGACCGGCGCCTACAAATAAAATCTTTTCCATGTCTAACATCCTCCCAAAATAAAAAAACGCTCCCGTCCTGTGTTTCAGGACGAAAACGCTCGGTTTCCGCGGTGCCACCTAAATTTGCTGTTTACGACAGCACAACTTCAAGTCTTCTTTATCGCAGAAGGTACGGTCGTGTTTCCACGACAGCTCGGAAGGAGGTTCAAAGGGGAGTGGGATACATGACTTGCAGCCTCGGTCATGCTCTCTTCTATCCATCACCCGTCTACTGATCTTCCTCAATGCCCGTTTCATACTATTTCCATGATTATGTCATGTACTAATTGAAATGTCAAACTGCCATTAGCTACTGGCGAACAAGTAGATGATGAATAAAACGATCAGAATCGAGATGACCAACGAAACGATCTTCATCGTGCTTAGCGGATAATTTCCGGACACTTTCCCCGTTTGTCCATTGACGATAAATTGATAGACTTTTTCCTTGAAATGAAAAGAGGAAATCCAAATCGGCAATAATATATGTTTATATGTAATAGCGGTATAATCTGTCGAGACATTGACCACTTGTACGATATCTCCGGCAACGCTGTGTTCGATCCCGTTGACGATTCCTTTAGTCATCACGTCCTTTGCTTGCGAAAATCCTTGTTGTAATGAAACGGAATAGCGCTCAGCAAGGAAACCAGACATATATTCCACTTTATAATCGGTCAGACTCGTTAATTGGAAAGGCTGTACTTTCTGCAATAATTTCGGGTCGACAGTGTTAGACGCTTTGATTAGAATATCATCAAAGAATTCACGGTAATTGCCGCTTTCCTGATGCCAACGAATTTTTTGTACTTGCTCGGTTACTTGTCTCGCCTTACCATCCTCATAGACGGTCCGTGTTTCGGTGACATAATAGTAATTTCCGACACGTACGACATAGTGTGACTGTGTTTGACTATCATACGTCCAGTAAGGCAAATAGGCACCAGATATTTTATTCATTCGATACGTTTTTTTTAATGCGTTCGGTGCGAAGAAGTGCCCTTTGATCCAGTCCTTGAACTTCGCCTGTGCTTGTTCCTCGGAAACTTGAAACGGAATCAATAACCCCGGTTGTATGCCGGCGTCGTGATTCGTGACGGATATGTGAGAAGATCCGCAAAATGAGCAGAAATCCGCAACGATATGTGCGTCTAGTACGGATTCAGCTCCGCAGTTATCACAGGAAAAAACACGTTTCTCTTCATTCCATAGATGTTGAAGATTATTTCCCGCTTCCTTGAAATCCAGTTCCACATGATGGTCGAACGTTGCTTCAATCGGCATTTCATGACTACAGAAAGGACATTTCAAGCCGCGTGTTTCCGGATTATATTCCGTGTTGCCGCCACAAGAAGGGCATTTGATATTTTCAGTATCTTCTACTACTGTGTGTTGTTCATCAAATGAAGTCAACGTCCATCCCTCACTTTTCGTCTAACGTCTCACCACATTCTGCGCAGAATTTCGCACCCGGCAGATTGGCATGTGAGCATGCAGGACAAATTTTCTCTGTGGCTTGAGATGTACCACAAACGCTACAGAACTTCGCGTCTTTTGGAATCATGGTCTCACACTTCACGCAAGGTACTTTATCGGTTTCAACAGATTTTCCGCACTGACCACAGAACTTGGCATCGGCGTTGATCGTAGCTTGACAATGTGGACAGGATTTCGTTGCGGCTTGTGCTTGAGGTTGCTGTTGGTTCTGATTCATTGCATTTGCCATGACTTGACCCATGCCCATACCAGCCCCCATCCCGACACCTGCGCCCGCCATGCCACCTTCATTCTGAGCTGCATCCCGCATCGCTTCAGCCGCCTGATATTGTTGATATTGCTGCATATTGCCGAGTACACCCATTGAGGTCCGCTTGTCCATCGCTTGTTCTACTTCTTTTGGTAACGACAGGTTTTCGATATAGAGTGATGTGATCTCGAAACCGAATGCAGCAAAACGAGACATCATCTTCTCTTTGCCTTTTTCACTTAATTCGTCGTAATGCATAGATAGATCGAGCGCAGGTAGTTGAGATTCTGCGAATAAATCGGATAATCCAGAAATAATCATTTTCTTTAGATGACCTTCAATAGAATTCGTATCATACGAACTGTTCGTTCCAAACAACTCACGCAAGAAAACGGTCGGCTCCGATACCCGATATGAATAAATCCCATAACCCCGAAGCCGTATCATGCCGAAATCCGGATCACGCATCATAATGGGATTCGATGTGCCCCATTTTTGATTGACGAATTGTTTCGTATTAATGAAATATACTTCCGCTTTAAACGGCGAATCAAAGCCGTATTTCCACGATTTCAACTTCGTCAGGATGGGCATGTTTTGTGTATACAAAATATGACGTCCTGGTCCAAATACGTCCGCAATTTCGCCTTCATTGACGAAGACCGCGACTTGCGATTCCCTGACCGTCAGCTCTGCACCCATTTTAATTTCATTATTATGCACGGGGAACTGATAAACTAACGTATTGGCATCCTGTGCTTGCCACTCGATTACTTCGATAAATTGGTTTTTGAACATATTAAAAAATCCCACTGTAATCCCTCCAACTCGACGTCATTATGTAAATCATGCGATTTCATGTAGTATACCATACGAAGAATAGGCAAAATGGTTTCATTTTGCGCGAAATATCTTTCGGTAAATGAACAATCAAAACGTGACGTACATCGAAAGAAAGAGTACAATAGACTGAACAGTCATTCATTTAATAGGGGGAACAGTATATGATCACAAAAATTAGTACACCTACACCATTTGCGGTAGGTGACGTGAACTGCTTTTTACTAAAAGGCGACACACTGACGTTAGTAGATGCGGCGACGAAAACGCCGGAAGCACGTGAAGTGTTGCAGATGAAATTAAAAGAAATGGGCTATACATTCCAAGATATAGAGCAAGTATTTGTCACGCATCACCATCCCGATCACTGTGGATTGGTCGAGATGTTTGATCGTGCAGAAATTCTCGGTCATCCGTATTTAAACTATTGGCTAACACGCGATAAAGAGTTTTTGGATCGTCATGACCGTTTCTATGAACAATCATTAGTAGAAGAAGGTGTGCCGGAACAATATTTGAAATGGGTGAAACGATTCCGTCGATCCGTCGACTTGATGGGAGGGCGTCCCGTCGATCGCATGATGAATGAAGGTGACGAGCTGCCAGGACATCCAGGGTGGAAAGTCCAAGAGTCTTTAGGTCACGCACAAAGTCATTTATCATTATTCAATGAAAAAGAAGGTATTCTGATCGGTGGCGATTTATTGTTAGAGAAAGTGTCATCCAATCCATTAATTGAGCCACCCTTTAAGAAAGAACAAGGACGTCCGAAGTCATTGCTTCAATACAATGCATCACTAAAACGTTTGTTGGATTTACCGGTGTCACTCGTTTACGGAGGTCATGGCAGTGAGATTACCCAAGCCCATGAGCTGATAACCGAACGCTTGGGGAAGCAGCACGACCGCGCCATGAAAGTTCTCGCTATGTTAGACGAATCTAAAACAGTCTTTGACGTGACGAAGCTCCTATTCCCAGCAGTATATGAGAAAGAGTTGGGGCTGACGCTGTCTGAAACCATCGGGCAGCTGGATTACCTAGTGGTAGCAGAATTAATCTCAGAAACGGCCGATTCAGCGGGAGTTCATCACTATGTCCGCATCTAAAACCGTGCTGATCACGGGAGCGACGAGCGGAATTGGGTTTGAACTGGCGAAGCGCATGACAGTGTTGAACAATTACCGCGTCATCGCGACAGGTCGCAATGCGAAGGCGTTAGAAGAGTTACGCGTACTCGGTGCAGAAGGATATTGTGCCGATCTACGAGATACGAAGCAACTCGATTGGCTTGTATCTTGCGTTGGAACACCTGACCTCATCGTATTTTCAGCTGGGGTCGGGAAGTTTCACTTGGCGCATGAAACGACCGATGAAGACACGTATGCGATGCTTGAAACGAATGTACTCGTACCCATGCAACTGACTGCTCGTGTGGTACCTTCTATGATCGAGCGCAAACACGGTCATCTTATCTATATTGGTTCACAAGCAGGGAAAGTTGCGACACCCAAAACATCGGTCTATGCTGCAACAAAACACGCGCTAATTGGCTATACAAATGCTGTGCGTATGGAAGTGGCGCCTTATGACGTCAATGTATCCGTCATCCATCCAGGACCGATCGATACACCGTTTATCCAGCTAGCGGACGTCACGGGCGGCTACAAGCAAGCGATGGGCAGCCAGTTGCTGTCGGTTGATACAGTGGTGCGTGCCGTTATGGAAACAATCGAGCGACCTAGACGTGAAGTGAACTTGCCAAAAATCACCGGTCTGACAAGTAGGCTCTACGCATTGGCACCTAGCGTAGTCGAAACCATCGGGAAACCGTTTTTCTATAAAAAGTAAAAAGTATGTAGAGCGCTGTTGCTACAAGTCGTTATGATACGACTTGTGGCGGCAGTGTTTTTTGAAATGAGAAATAAAAATACGTTACGTAATAGGACTCACTATGATGATGGAAAATGGCCGGCATTTGATTCTGGCAACATTCTTTACATGTATTTATCGATAGAATAATAAAGTAGTTGATCGTAAGTGGAAGGCGGCGACTCCCAGAGGATCAGCGTGCGCCTTGAGACCCTGGACGTAGCGAAGCGAAGGAAGCGGCTCAAGCCACGCCCTCGGGAAAGCGTCCGCCTGGAACGTCGATCAACGGTGCCAACCCACTTACTTTTCACCTAGATCCACAAATAATAATATTATGTAAAATAGAATAAACTACTTTATAAAGAAGTTGGAATATTCTATCAGAAATGCTATAGTGTGAATGATAGAGTTCACACATTAGACATAAATGAAAGGCCTCAGAAATGTTACCAAACCTACTACGATTTAACACCCTGACATCACTCTGAGCAAATACCATTACTAGAAAATTTATAATGAACGCTAAAAAGGGTGGGATTTGTATGCTAGCTAAAGAACATGATCAAAACATTTGGAAATACGCATTTGCAAGCGTCGCCGTCACGGTCAGTTCTCTCGGCTTTGGACGGATGTCATATGGAATCATTATGCCTTTCATGAAAGAGAACCTCGCGATGTCTTATAAACAAGCAGGACTGCTCGCCACAACGGTGTCAATTGGCTATTTGCTGATGGTGATTTTTGTAGGATTGCTCGTGACCAAATACGGGGCGAAAAAGCTTGTGATTTTTGGAACGGGACTCGTTTCATTTGGACTGTTTATGTTATCGTTCGTCGCAGGCTATAACTGGACACTTTTCGCCATGCTTCTGCTCGGAATAGGAACTGCATTCACCTATACGCCGCTCATTACGATACTCGTCGGCTGGTTTCCGAGGAAGCGCGGCATGCTGATCGGCTTTCTCGTTAGCGGCATGGGGCTAGGAACGCTGATTTCCAGCGCGTTAATTCCGTTTTTCACCACATGGTTTGGCGATATGGGCTGGCGCTATTTATGGTTCTTCTATGGTGTTGTGTCGATCGTATCTATCATAATCGCGCTGATTATTTTACGTGATCCACCGATACCGTTACTAGCTAAGGAAACGCAGGAACATTCATTTTGGAAGAAAGTCTACTTCAATACACGTGTACTTCGAGTCGCAATCATCTATGGATTGGTTGGATTTGCGTATTTGGTACCACAAAGTTTCTTGTTTAGCTATATTCTCGAAGTCGGGCTGTCTACATTCCAAGCAGGGCAGATCATGGCGATCAGCGGAATCATGGCGATTTTCAGTGGTCCGTTATGGGGCGAAGTTTCTGATCGTATCGGGCGAAAATCTGCGTTGCTCGCGACACTTGGAATTGGTGCAGTGTCACTTATCATTCCGGTTATTTTCCCCGTATATAGCGGGCTCATCGTCAGTCAATTCCTTTGGGGTGCGACAATTGTCGGGATGCTGTCGCTCTGCCAAGCGTTATCTACAGAACAAGTACATCCGACGTATGCACCCGTTGCTCTCGGCTATGTAACGTTCTTCTTCGCGGCAGGACAGTTGCTTGGACCGGGTATCGGTGGTTGGATCATCGACCGCTTCGAGCAAATTCCTCTCGGGCTAATTATGTGCAGTGTATTACTCGCTTTGGCGTTCTTGCTGACAATTCGAATGAACGCGCATGCAGTGGATGATGAGACGGAGTTGGAAGTGAAGCCTGTGTTGGCTACTTTTTGCAAGAAAGAAACTCCTACTAAGGAAGTATAAAAGAGCATGGCTTTAGTAATGTGTATTTTTTAATAAAGTACGTGAGCCTGGCAACAGCAAATATGTAAAAATAAAAGGTATCAGCATCCCGCAAATGAAGGGATCTGGTACCTTTTCATCTCGTTTAATGGTATAATAAGTAAACTTAATTTGAATACTTCAAAATATTACCAAATAGCAGTAAAATATAAAACATGGAGGTGAGAGGTTATGAAAAATGACGTAGAGAGAGTAGTTAAAAACCCACATCTATATACTAAAGACCATATAATTCATTACGTGAGCAATGGATTCCTCGAGTTAACTGGATATGAAGAGTGTGATGTAGTAGGAAAATCCCTTACTGATATAGACGCATTATTACGATCTGAACACCAAATATCTATTCAGGAGATTAAAGCGACAGATTATTTATATATTTTCACTAGTAATAATTTGCCAATGGAAGTTGAAATAAGTATTGAAATCATCAATAAAGAAGACGTTAAAATCTATTCCTTTAAAGAGATAAAAGATTCAGCATTAAAATTCACATTAGATAACTTTATTTGTACTGATACTTATAAACATGGATCTGTAGCAATATTTAGCTATCCGGAGGGTATTCTTCTACAACATGATGAGAACTATATTCATACATTATCCTTAATGAACATGATTTCGGAAAATCCACTAGGTAAACATCCTTCGTTTTCGAATAATATTATAGATTTATTAAAACAAGGCATTTCTCTGCATGAATTTGGGGTAGAATCAATAAGTTCAAATGGAGTACCGACGTATTGGGATATAAATGTAAAAATGATATGTGGAGATCACAACAAGTATGTACTATTCTCTATTTACGATGTGACAGACAGGACCCGTGAAAGAAAACTTACTACTAAACAAAGAGGCGAAATGGAACTATTAGTTAGCCATACACCAGATATTGCACGTACTGTAGATAGAGTAGATAATATGTCAACTATTATACCTGGCATAGATAGAGACGGACGAGCTACCGATATAAATAAAGTCGGCAGGCAAAACCTATCCCAACCTATCCCAGAGCAGGTTCCGGATATACACTCAGTAACTAGTGAAATGGCATATGTGAAAAGTGAATTTTTCACTACTTATTTTGGATGTGATGGAACGCCTAACTATACTGGGCAAGGAAATGTAGACAGTGATATTCCCATCTATAAAAATATAGAAAATATTTATAAGACGAAAGAATATAAAGCCTTGCAGGAAAATGTAGAAGATATTTCACTTTACTATGCGTCATTCTCTAACAAAGACTTCAAAATAACTTATATTAATGATTATGCATTTGAAATCTTTAAAAGGGAAATACCGGAAGTCCATACAGAATTAGATGTATACGGGAAAAGTTTTTTTGATTTTTATAAAACTGATGATGTGGATGAATTGATAAAAGAAATCTATAAATCTATTGAAAACAAATCCTCGTATACACATAAACTTAGTTTTTGTGTAGATGGGACTCCTCACTATACAAAAACCATTTTTCAACCTATGTTCAATCAAAATAATGAAGTAGAAAAGATTATTGCCTTGGGGTTAGATATTTCCGATGAAGAATTAGCTAACAAAAGAATGGAAAAACTTCTTACAGCCCAAGAAGAATTATTCATCAACACATCTCATGAACTAAAGACACCATTAAGTGTAATATTTAGTGGAGCCCAATTACTGAATTTATATTTGGAAAACGATTCCCTGGAAGAATGTAGAGACGATATTTTGAATATTAATAAGACAACAATAGGGAATTGTTTTAGACTAATCAAACTCATAAATAATATATTAGATATTTCAAAAATAGAATCGGGACTAAATGAATTACACTTATGCAATTACAATATTGTGGAGATCATAGATAGCATTGTACAATCAGTTTCAGAGTACACCAAGTCTAAAGATATTCAAATTATATTTGACCCAGATGTGGAAGAACTCTTCATCGCATTGGATGTGTATAAATTTGATAGAATTTTACTCAATCTTATTTCAAATGCAATAAAATTCTCTATTACGGGTAAAGTTATATTTATAAAGCTAGAGGTAACAGATTATCAAACAGTAAGAATTTCTGTAACAGACGAAGGCATTGGTATAGCTCAGGAGAGTATGGGTGCTATATTCGGAAAGTTTATACAATTAAACAGAAATTTAAATCGTATATCTGAAGGCACTGGGCTTGGTTTGCCTCTAGCTAAGTCTATGGCTGAACTTCATGGAGGGAGTCTAACCGTAGAAAGCATTCTCGATAAAGGGAGTACATTTACTATTGAACTTCCTATTAAGACAATAGATACTACAACTAGTAACCAAGAAGATACGACTGATATTGATCGAGTTGAGATAATAAAATATGAATTCTCAGATATATATTAAAAATGAGTGCCTATGTGAGAAACTTACGTGAATGTATAAACATCCATGAAGGTTTCGTGCAAAGGTACTTTTTTTACAATTTCAATAAATATGAAACGATTTCCTACCCTATCCGTATACATAGTATGTAACAAAATCTAGTAACTGGAAAAGAGTGTTGGGTATGTTGGGTTTACTACTATTTTCATTAGTTGTAGGAGTTATCACGAGTGCTATGATC